>JACRBD010000180.1 GCA_016234625.1 Caulobacterales bacterium
CGGCCTCCTCGATGGCCCTGGCCCCGCCGGCGGCGCTGATGCCGCTGCCGCTCAGCCGCTCGCGCAGCTCGCCGAGCAGGCGCTCGTCCTCGATGACCACGATCCCCGGTCGCCAGCGCAACGCCTGCCTGGCCAGCAGCTCGACGTTGCGGCCGGCGGTCAGGGCGAGGATCTCGACCTCGGCGTCGGATTTCTCGAACAGGTCCAGGGTCGAAACCCCGATGGAGCCGGTGGACCCCAGCACCACCACTGTGCGGACGGCGGTCAAGCGGGCCAGCCCCAGTGGTCGATCAGCCGCGCGCCGGCGATGATCACCGAGGCGAACATCAGTCCGTCCACGCGATCGAGCAGACCGCCGTGCCCTGGAATCAGATCCCCCGAGTCCTTGACCCCGAACCTGCGCTTCAACATCGACTCCCACAGATCGCCGGCCATGGTGGCCAGCCCGCCGGCCAGGCCCACGAAGGCCGCCCGGATCGGCGTGAGTGTCGCATCGGAAAAGGTCGCGACGATGACCGCCGCGATCATCGCCCCGACCAGCCCGCCGAAGAAGCCTGACCAGGTCTTGTTTGGCGAGAACCGTGGCCAGAGCTTGGGGCCCTTCAGGGCGCTGCCGACCAGGAAGGCGCAGATGTCGGCCGACCAGGTCACCGCGAACAGCATGGTCGCCCAGCTGCGCCCGTGCTCCTCGCCACGCAGCCACAACAGGGCGATGGCGCAGGGGGCGATGTAGATGACGCCATAGGCAGCGTCGGCGGGCCGCTCGGCCGTGCCGCGGGCCACCAGGGCCGCCAGGGCCGCTCCGACCACCACAAGGGCCCAGGCGAGGGTCGTCTCGTGGAAATACATGGCGAACACGGCAGCAAGAACGCCCACGGTCACCGCCAGGGCGATCCGCACCGGGGCCACGGGCGCGCTCATCACGCCCCATTCGTTGGCCAGCAGGGCCACGCCGATGGCCACCAGCAGCAGCCAAGCCCAGCCGCCGAACCACAGGGCGACGATCACCGCCGGAATCAGCACGCTCGCGGACGCGACGCGGACTCCCAGATTGTTCCAGTCGAACCGTCTAGCCGGCGGCGAGGACGTCATCGGACGCGGCTCCGCCGTAACGACGCTCGCGCGCCCTGAATTCGGCGATCGCGGCCTTCAGGTGATCGGGGCCATAGTCCGGCCAGTAGACATCCTGGAACACCAGCTCGGCGTAGGCGCATTCCCACAGAAGGAAGTTGGACAGGCGTCGCTCGCCGCTGGTGCGCACGATCAGGTCCGGCGCGGGCGTGTCCGCGGTCGACAGCATGCGTTCGAACAGGGCTTCGTCCAGATCGGCGGCCCGGGCCCTGCCCTGCTCCACCTCCTCGGCGAAGCGGCGGGCGGCGTCGGCGATGTCGGCCCGGCCGCCGTAGTTGAACGCCACCTGCAGCAGGAAGCGGCTGTTGTGGGCGGTGCGGGCCTCGGCCCGGTCGATGACCGCCAGAATGTCAGGCTTGAGACCCGTGCGGCGACCGATGATCCGCACCTTCACGCCCTCGCGCACCAGCCGGTCGAGGTCGCTCTCCACATAGGACTTGAGCAGGCTCATCAGCTCGGAGACCTCGGCCATCGGCCGGTTCCAGTTCTCCGTCGAGAAGCCGAACACCGTCAGGGTATGGACGCCAAGCTTCGACGCCGCCTCGACCGTGCGTTTGAGGGCCTTCACGCCCTCCCGGTGACCGAAGGTGCGTGGCAGGCCGCGTTGTTTGGCCCAACGCCCGTTGCCATCCATGATGATGGCGACATGCAGCGGCCCGTCCGTCGGCGTCATCGCCACTCCCTCCTGTCCGTCACGCGTCATCCCCACGCGAGCCGTACAGCCTAAACCTGCATGATCTCTTGTTCTTTGGTTTTCAAGGTCTCGTCGATCCGCTTGACGGCCTCGTCGGTCATCTTCTGCACCTCGCCGTCCATGCGGCGGTGCTCGTCCTGGGTGATGACCCCGTCCTTCTCGGCCTTCTTCAGGTCGTCCATGGCGTCACGGCGCACGTTGCGCACGGCGATCTTCTGCTGTTCGGCGTATTTGCCGGCGATCTTGACCAGGTCCTTGCGCCGCTCCTCGGTCAGGGGCGGCACGGGACGGCGCAGATTTTGACCTTCGACAACCGGGTTGAAGCCCAGGCCGGAATTGCGGATGGCCGTCTCCACCGAGACCACCAGGCCGCGGTCCCAGACGCTGACGCTGATCGAGCGCGGCTCGGGCACGCTGACCGAACCGACCTGGTTCAGCGGCACGGTGTTGCCGTAGGCCTCCACATGCACCTGGTCGAGCAGGCTGGCGGACGCCCGCCCGGTGCGCAGGCTGGCGAACTCGTCCTTCAGGGCGATGGCGGCCTTCTCCATCCGTCCCTTGTAGGTGCTCAGTACAGGCTTTTCGCCGGCGGCCATGTGCAGGCTCCTTCCTCTTCCTATGCAGCTTGCGAGATGACGGTGTGAACGCCCTCGCCGCGCAACACCTTCATCAGATTGCCCCGCTCGCGGATCGAGAAGACCACGATCGGAATGCCGTTCTCGCGCATCAGGCTGATCGCCGAGGCGTCCATGACCTTCAGGTCGCGAGACAGGACGTCGTGGTAAGTCAGGCGATCAAACCGTTGAGCGGATTTATCTTTCTTCGGATCAGCCGTGTAGACGCCGTCCACGCTGGTACCCTTGAACAGGGCGTCGCAGTTCATCTCCGCCGCCCGCAGGGCCGCGCCGCTGTCGGTGGTGAAGAAGGGGTTGCCGGTGCCGGCGGCGAAGATCACCACCCGGCCCTTTTCAAGATGCCGCTCGGCGCGCCGGCGGATCAGCGGCTCGCAGACGGTTGGCATGGGAATGGCCGACTGGACGCGGGTGGAGACGCCGATGCGCTCCAGGGCGTCCTGCATGGCCAGGGCGTTCATCACGGTCGCCAGCATGCCCATGTAGTCGGCGCTGGCCCGCTCCATGCCCTTGGCCGCGCCGGCGAGGCCGCGGAAGATGTTGCCGCCGCCGATCACCAGGCACAGCTCGACGCCGCTGTCGGCCACCTGTTTGAGGTCATGGGCCACCGCCTCGACCGTATCCATGTCGATGCCAAAGGCGGAATCGCCCATCAGCACCTCGCCGGAGACCTTCACCAGAATACGCTTGTAGATCTTGGTCGGCATGGGTTTCCGGCGGCTTGGCGAGTCAGTTGATGGCAACATAGACCAAGGGCGCCCCCAACGTCAGCCGGGAGCGCCCTCTATCAGGTCGTCAGGGGCAGGATCAGTTCCCGCCGGTCATCGAGGCCACCTCGGCGGCGAAGTCGGTGACTTCCTTCTCGACGCCTTCACCCAGGGCCAGGCGCACGAAGCCCTGCACCTTGAGCGGCGAGCCCAGCTCCTTGCCGGAGGCTTCGACCAGCTGCTCGATGGTCTGGTCCGGGTTCATGACGAAGGCCTGCTTGAGCAGCACGACTTCCTCGTAGAACTTGCGGATCCGGCCCTCGACCATCTTCTCGACCACCGACTCGGGCTTGCCCGAGGCCAGGGCCTGTTCGGTGAAGACGGCGCGTTCACGCTCGACGTTGGCCTGGTCAAGGTCATCGGTCGACAGCGACATCGGGTTGGTCGCGGCCACATGCATGGCGATCTTTCGGCCCAGTTCCATGATGGCCGCCTGGTCGCCGGCGCCCTCGATGGCCACCAGCACGGCGATCTTGCCCAGTTCCGGCGCGACCGCGTTGTGCACGTAGGCGCCGATGGCGCCCTGCGCCACCACGAAGCGGGCCGAACGGCGCACCATCATGTTCTCACCGATGGTGGCGATCAGCTGGGTGACCATGTCGCCGATGACTTCGCCGTCGGCGGTCTTGGCGGCCGTGATGGCCTCCACGCCGTCGACGTCCAGGGCGGCCCTGGCCGTGGCCCGGGCGGCGTACTGGAACAGCTCATTGCGCGCGACGAAGTCGGTCTCGGCGTTCAGCTCGATGGCGGCGGCGGTCATGCCCTTGCCGTCGTTGCGGGTGGCAATGGCCACCAGGCCCTCGGCCGCGGCGCGGTCGGCCTTCTTGGCGGCCTTGCTGAGGCCCTTGGCGCGCAGCCAGTCGATGGACGCGTTCATGTCGCCGTCGTTTTCGACGAGAGCGCGCTTGCAGTCCATCATGCCGACGCCGGTCTTCTCGCGCAGGTCCTTGACCAGCGCAGCGGTGATTTCCGCCATATCATGTCCTCCTGAATTGGGACCTATAGGGTCGCGGCCCGGCCTTTCAGCCGGGCTGCGGAACGGTTTGGAGCTGTGATCCCCGAAGGGATCGATCAGCTGGCGGCGGGTTCTTCGGGAGCAGCCTCGATAGCCGCTTCATCCGCCACGGGGGTTTCGGCCGGAGCCTCAACCGGGGCCGCGACGGCCTCCGGTTCAACGGGGGCTTCGGCGACGACGGGAGCGGGCTCCGGCGTAAGCTCTCGGGCCAGCGTGGGCTCGACCGGGGCTTCCGAGGCGCCGATATCGACGCCGCTGGCCACCACGCCGGCGGCCATGCCGTCGAGCACGGAGTCGGCGATCAGGTCGCAGTACAGCTGGATGGCGCGGGCGGCGTCATCGTTGCCCGGGATCGGGTAGGTGATGCCGTCGGGGTCGCAGTTGGTGTCCAGGATCGCGATGACCGGGATGTTCAGCTTGCGGGCCTCGAGGATGGCGATCGCTTCCTTGTTGGTGTCGATCACGAACATGATGTCGGGGATGCCGCCCATGTTCTTGATGCCGCCCAGGCTCAGCTCGAGCTTGTCGCGTTCGCGCGTCAGCTGCAGCAGCTCCTTCTTGGTGCGGCCGCCGCCGTCGCCGTCCAGCACGCCTTCCAGCTCGCGCAGGCGCGAAATCGAACCGGAGATGGTGCGCCAGTTGGTCAGGGTGCCGCCGAGCCAGCGGTGGTTGACGTAGTACTGGGCGCAGCGCTTGGCGGCCGTGGCCACCGGGTCCGAGGCCTGGCGCTTGGTGCCGACGAACAGCACGCGACCGCCGGCGGCCGCGACTTCGCGAACCTTGACGAGGGCCTGGTGCAGCAGCGGGATCGACTGCGACAGATCGATGATGTGGATGTTCGAGCGCGAGCCGAAGATGTAGCGGTCCATCTTCGGGTTCCAGCGGTGGGTCTGGTGGCCGAAGTGGGCGCCAGCTTCAAGCAGCTGACGCATGGAGAACTCGGGAAGAGCCATGGGTCGTGTCCTTTTTCCGGTTGTCGCCTCCGCGGACAAACCCCTGGAAAACCAGGGACCGGAACGGACTGATCAGGATTTCTCCCCGACCGGCCCGAACGTCCACGTGCGTGATGAGGCGCGCATGTAGGGGATGAAGCGCGGAAATGCAAGCGGGGTGCGGTTTGGCGGAAGAGGCACCAACGAGCATCGACGCCCACGGCCCAATCTATATGGTGAGCTATCGAGATTGATTGGGGTGGGATCTATGAGTTGCCGGAGCGCGCCAATAGCCATGGCGCTGGTCATGATGACACTCCCGCTGGGCGGCGCGCTCGCCGCCGCCGCGGACGGCGAGACGGGCATGCCATCGGGCGGGGTCGCGACCTTTGACTACGGCTCGGTCGATACGATCTGGGTCAGACCATCAATACTCACGCTGGCCAGGCGAATTTCCGCGCCGGACGAGCGGAGTCTTTGGAAAGCCTACCCAAAGGCCGCGCGCTCCGCGCGACTGAACGGCGCCGCGCGGCTCTCATGTCGGGTCTCCTCCGATGGTCACCTTGAGCATTGCCTTGTGGCCTGGGAAAGCCAGACCGGGTTCGGCTTTGGCGAAGCTGCGCTCAAGCTCGCGCCCCAATTCCTGTACGAGCCGGCGACACGGGATGGCGTCCCGCTTACCGCTCTGCGGGTATATCCGGTGATCGGCTTTTCCCGGTATCCGGACTCCGCGCCAATCCCGGCAATCCCGCCTCAGCCGCCAAACGCGGCCCGCCCCGGCTCGTATGCGCCCGCACCGACAGAGCTTGATCCCATTAGGTTGCCGGGCGGGCCGTTGACCCTGATTGGGCGCTCGGAGCTCGGGGTCGTTGTATTCACCGCCCGGAGCGCTCAATCGGTCGAGGGCGGCGTGGTGGAAGGCGCGAGGGTTGAGATTTTCGCCTACCCGACCGGTCCAGCGACGTACGACATCCATCGCGTCCGAGTGAACTGCGAGGAACGGACATTGGCGGAGCTCGGGAGCAAATCCTTTGACTATCGAGGCGTCACGGACGGCTGGACTCTAACGTTCGACGATGCCTTCCGGCCGGTTAAAACCAACGATGTCGCGCTTCGTACGCTGGAAAGTCTCTGCAATCCGGCAGGCTCGAGCGCCGTCGTGGAGAAACTGGAAACCGCAGTCGAGATCGTTCGGGCATGGCCTCGCGACTGGCGTCCATTTCGATAGGCAGGAAACGGCCTTCCGGTCTCGGCTTTCGCGGGGATGAGCGGATTTAGGGTGCCGTTCAGGCAGCCGGGAAGCCCCTAAACATCCTCCAGATACGCCACCCCCGGCGCGGTCTTCAGCGCGCCGCGCAGAGATGCATCCAGGTTATAAAACCCCGGCAACTTGACCTCGACCTCGCGGCCGGCGCCGAGGCCCGCGACCAGGACCACCTCGCCGCCCCGCTGGGCGGAGGCGCCGGAGAGGCGTTTCTTCAGGGCCTCGATCTCCATCGACTGGGGCGAGACATGCACCCGCAGGCTGGCGGCGACGGACTCCACGGCCTTGTCGATCGGCTCGGCGTCGTCGCCGAAGAAGCGCACCTCGCCGTCGCGGAACTTGGCGCGCACCCGGATGGCCACGGCCTTGCCCGGTTCGAGGATGTCGCGGCATTTGCGCAGGGCTTCCGGCGGGAAAAGCACCTCGTACTCGCCGGTCGGGTCGGACAGGGAGACGAAGGCGAACCGCTCGCCGCTCTGCTGGGTGCGTTCCTGGCGGCGGCGGACCATGCCGGCCATGCGGAAGGCCTCGGTGCCGGCCTCGGCCATGGGGATGGCGTCGCTGAGCATGGTGGTGCGGCGGCGGCGCAGCACCTCGACCATGTCCTCCAGCGGATGGCCGGTGAGGTAGAAGCCGACGGCCGCCAGCTCCTCGTCCAGCCGGCGGATCTGATCCCAGGGCTCGGTGCGCGGCAGGCGCGGCCGGGCCGCGTCAGGCTGTTCGCCGCCGAACAGGCTGACCTGGGCGCTGGCGCGGTCGGCCGCCAGACTCTGGCCGTGGGCCATCAGCACATCGGCGGCCTCGACGATCTGAGCCCGGTTGGGATGGAGGCTGTCGAAGGCGCCGGCGCGGGCGAGGCCTTCAAGGCCGCGTTTGTTGACCTGGCGCGGATCGACCCGCTCGATGAAGTCGAACAGGTCGACAAACGGCCCGCCTTCGGCGCGCACGGCGACCACATGCTCCATGGCGGCGAAGCCGACGTTGCGCACCGCCCCCAGCGCATAAAGCACCTCGCCGTCCTCGACCTCGAAGTCGGCGCCGGAGCGGTTGATGTCGGGCGGGCGGACCTTGATCTGGAACTTGCGGGCGTCCTGGTAGAACACCGCCAGCTTGTCGGTGTTGGAAAGGTCCAGGCTCATCGAGGCGGCGAGGAACTCGACCGGCGTATTGGCCTTCAGCCAGGCGGTCTGGTAGGCGATCAGGGCGTAGGCGGCGGCGTGGCTCTTGTTGAAGCCGTAGCCGGCGAACTTTTCCACCAGCTCGAAGATCGAGCCGGCCTGGGCGCCGTCGACCCCGCGCTCGATGGCCCCGGAGACGAACCGGGCCTTCTGCTGGTCCATCTCCTCCTTCTTCTTCTTGCCCAGGGCCCGGCGCAGCAGGTCGGCCTCGCCCAGGCTGTAGCCGGCCAGGGTCTGGGCGATCTGCATCACCTGTTCCTGGTAGACGATGACCCCGTAGGTCTCCTTCAGCACCCCCTCCAGCGAGGGATGCATCAGGTCCATGGGCCGGCGTTCGAACTTGGTGTCGATGAACAGGTCGATGTTGTCCATCGGGCCCGGCCGGTAGAGGGAGATCAGGGCGGTGATCTCCTCGATGGAGCCCGGCCGCATCTTGCGCAGGGTGTCGCGCATGCCCTGGCTTTCCAGCTGGAACACCCCGACCGTCTGGCCCGACGCCATCAGCTCGTAGGAGGCCGTGTCGTCCAGCGGCAGCCGGGCGAGATCGACCGCCGCCCCGCGCCTGGCCAGATGTTTGACCGCCCGGTCGAGCACGGTGAGGGTCTTGAGGCCGAGGAAGTCGAACTTCACCAGACCGGCGGACTCGACCCATTTCATGTTGAACTGGGTGGCCGGCAGCTCCGAGCGCGGGTCCTTGTAGAGCGGCGTCAGCTCGATCAGCGGCCGGTCGCCGATGACCACCCCGGCGGCGTGGGTCGAGGCGTTGCGGTAGAGCCCCTCAAGCCGCAGAGCCACCTCCAGGCACTGGGCCACCGAGGGGTCGTCGTCGCGGGCCTGGCGCAGGCGGGGTTCAAGATTGATCGCCTGGGCCAGGGTGGTCGGGTTGGCCGGGTTGTTCGGCACCATTTTGCAGAGGCGGTCGACCAGGCCCAGCGGCAGCTGCATCACCCGGCCGACGTCGCGCAGCACGGCCCGCGCCTGCAGGGTGCCGAAGGTGATGATCTGGGCCACCCGACCCCGGCCATACTTGTCCTGCACATATTCGATCACCTCCTCCCGCCGCTCCTGGCAGAAGTCGATGTCGAAGTCGGGCATGGAGACCCGCTCGGGATTGAGGAACCGCTCGAACAGAAGGCCGAACCGCAGCGGGTCCAGCCCCGTGATGGTCAGGGCCCAGGCGACCAGCGAACCGGCGCCCGACCCCCGCCCCGGACCCACGGGGATGCCCTGAGCGTTGGCCCATTTGATGAAGTCCGACACGATCAGGAAGTAGCCGGAGAACCCCATGGTCTGGATCACCCCGACCTCGCGCTCCAGCCGGGCCCAGTAGTCGGCCTCCGGCGCCGCCAGCTCCAGGCCTTCCAGCCGCAGCTTCAGGCCCTCGGCGGCCTGGAAGGCCAGCTCGGCGTTTTCGTCGCGGCCGGCCGATGTCGGGAAGCCGGGCAGGATCGGATCGCGCTTCTGCACCATGAAGGCGCAGCGGCGGGCGATGTCGATGGTGTTGTCGCAGGCCTCGGGCAGGTCGGCGAACAGCGCGCGCTTGTCCGCCGCCGGCTTGAACCAGTGTTCGGCGGTCACCCTCCGCCGCTCGTCCTGGCCGATGAAGGCGCCGTCGGAGATGCACAGCAGGGCGTCGTGCGCCTCGTACATGTCCCGTTTGGCGAAATAGACGTCGTTGCTGGCGACCAGCGGAACGTCGTGCTCGTAGGCCCAGTGGACCAGCCCCGCCTCCGCCGCCGCCTGCTGCGGCAGACCGTGCCGCTGCAGCTCGACATAGAAGCGGTCGCCGAACGCCCGGGCCATCTCGGCCAGGGCGGCAGCGCCTTCGGCGGCCTTGCCGACGGCGAACAGGGGATCGACCGGGCCATCGGTTCCGCCGCTGAGCAGGATCAGCCCGTCGCTGTGCTCCACCACCTTCGCCCAGGGCACACAGGGCTCGGCCACCCCGTCGCCGTCGAGATAGGCCATCGACGACAGGGCCGAGAGCTTGAGATAGCCGGTCTCGTTCTGGGCGATCAGGACGATAGTCGGGGTGCGCGCCCAGCGGTGCGTCTGGCCCTCGCCGATCCCGGTCACCGGCAGGGCGCAGCCGATCAGCGGCTGGACCCCGGCCTCCTTGGCCGTGACAGAAAATTCCAGGGCCCCGAACAGGTTGGCCCGGTCGGTGACGGCCACCGCGGGCATGCCCGCGTCCGCCGCCATCCTGCCGACCACGTCGGCCTTGATGGCGCCTTCGAGCAGCGAATAGGCCGACCGGACCCGCAGGTGAACGAACCCGCCCTCGGCTCCCGTCCCTGCCCTGTCCCGCGCCATCGCGCCTGTCCTTCAAGCCTGCCCGGCCCGACCCTTCTGGCCGGACGAAAACGAGTCACCTGGACCGACCATCGCCCGCCGGGCGCGCGCGATCCAGCACCGACTTAGGTCACCGCATAGGCGACCGAACACATCATCCAGCAGTAGCCCACCCCAGAAGCGTGAGCCAGCGATTCTCGCGCGATCC
>JACRBD010000176.1 GCA_016234625.1 Caulobacterales bacterium
GCGATTCACACATCTCGCCTGCTCTCAACGATATCAATGACTTATGACGGGCAGCCCTTCGCTGCAAGCAAGGGCGGCGAGCAGCCAGGAAGCCTTGAAAAGACTCGACTTTTTGCGGTGGCCGGGAGGCGCCCAAAAAGACGTGTGCATCGCCTAGCAGCTTGCTGGGGAGGGGAACCGCCGAAGGCGGTGGAGGGGGCTGCGCCGCCGTTCGGCATTCAGCCGCGTTCTGACTCTGACCGTTGACGCCGGCGCTGACCCCTCAGTCAGGCTTCGCCTGACGGCTCCCCGGCAAGCGGGGAGCGTTGATCATGCGCTGAACACCGCCAGCCCCGTCAACAGCACCCGGCCATCATCCGACCGCAACGCCAGCCGCACGCCATCATGTGCGCGATCATGGACAAGGGTCATGGGTCTCCCCGGAAACGCCTGGCCCGTGAACCGCGCCGCCAGCCGGGTCAGCCGCCGCGTGTCGCCGCCGGCGTAGAGGCGCGCCACTTCCAGTCCCGCCAGCGCCCACAGCGCCGTCCCGTGGATGATGATGTCCGGCAGCCCCGCCGCCAGCGCGACCTGCCGCTCGGTGTGGATCGGGTTCCAGATCTCGGCGCATTCGGAATAGACGTGCGGCAGGGCCGGGCTGGTCGGAATGGTCACGACAGCGGCCGCCTCGCCCGGCGCGGGATAGGCCGGCGAGGGCACACCAGCCGTCTCCGCTCCTGTCAGGACCACCTCGCGATAGACGGTGGTCGACAGGCTCTCGACCATCAGTTCCCCGGTTCTGGCGTCGCGGGTCTCGAACCGGGTCGCGCTGACCACGCCGGCGCGGCTGGTCCTCGCGCCCAGCAGGGTGGCCGTCACCTCAAGCGCGTCACCGGCCCGGATCGGGCGGAGGAAGACGCTGTCCTGCCCGGCGTGCACCGCCCGGCGGCCCTCCTCCAGCGTCAGGGTCTGGGCCGCATGGTCCCGCGCCATCAGCACCAGCACCCATTCCGGCGACACCACCTGCATGGGCAAGGCGAACAATCCCTCGGGCGCCGCATCGTCCAGCCCGGCGGCGTCCCGCGGCGCCAGGGCGGCGCGATAGGCGAGGGCGCGGCGGGGCGTCATGTCCCAGCGGATCGGTCCCCAGGTCGCGCCCGCGAGGTCGGCGTTGAACGGCATGGAAAGCTCCTCGGCTTGTCGCCCTGCTGTTCCCGGGTCTATCACCGGTCCCCCTTAAGGAGCGAGACATGGCCGCGGGCTTCACCTTCACCCAGCCGCTGACGCAGGCGGACCGCGAGATCCTCACCGACGAGGCGCTGGCCTTCCTCGGCGAGCTGGTCGACCGCTTCGCGGGTCGCCGCGCCGAACTGCTGGCCGCCCGCAAGGTCTGGCAGGCGCGGATCGACGCCGGCGGCCTGCCGGACTTCCGGACCGAGACGGCGTCGGTGCGCGAGGGTGACTGGAAGGTCGGGGCCCTGCCGGCCGACCTGCTCGACCGGCGGGTGGAGATCACCGGCCCGGCCGAGGCCAAGATGGTCATCAATGCCCTGAACAGCGACGTGAAGCTGTTCATGGCCGACTTCGAAGACGCTCTGTCGCCGACCTGGGCCAATGTCATCTGCGGTCAGCGGGCCCTGCGCGACGCCGTCGCGCGCACGCTCACCTACGACGATCCGGCCAGCGGCAAGCACTACGCCCTGGGCCCGACCCCCGCGACGCTGGTGGCTCGGGTGCGCGGCCTGCATCTGGACGAGAAGCACATCCTGCGTAACGGCCAGAAGGTCCCCGGCGGGCTGGTCGATTTCGGTCTCTATTTCCACCACAACCACGCCGCCCTGAAGGCTATCGGCAGCGGTCCCTACCTCTATGTGCCCAAGCTGGAGCACTACGAGGAAGCCCGCTGGTGGAACGACGTTTTCGTCTTCGCCCAGCAACGGCACGGGGTTCCGGTCGGCACGATCAAGGCGACCATGCTGATCGAGACCCTGCCGGCGGTATTCGAGATGGACGAGATCCTGTTCGAGCTGAAAGACCACGCCGCCGCGCTCAACTGCGGCCGCTGGGACTACATCTTCAGCTACATCAAGACCCTGCGCCGGCACGGCGACCGGCTGCTGCCGGACCGCACCTCGGTGAGCATGGACAAGCCATTCCTCGACGCCTACTCGCGCCTGCTGATCCGCACCTGCCACCGCCGGGGCGCCCTGGCCATGGGCGGCATGAGCGCCTTCATCCCGCGCAAGGACCCCGAGGAGAACGCCCAGGTGCTGGAGCGGGTGCGGGCCGACAAGGCGCGGGAGGCGGCCAACGGCCATGACGGGTCCTGGATCGCCCATCCGGGCCTGTCCGATGTCGTGAACGACGTTTACGGCGCCGCCTTCGCGCCTGGCCGGACCAATCAGTTGGAGGTCAGCCGGGCCAATGACGCGCCGGTGACCGCCGCCGACCTGCTGGCGCCCCCGCCGGGCCCGATCACCGAAGCCGGCCTGCGCCATAACCTGCGGGTCGCGGTACAGTATATCGAGGCCTGGCTGGGCGGCTCTGGCGCGGTGGCCATCTACGGCCTGATGGAGGACGCGGCGACGGCGGAGATTTCGCGAGCGTCGATATGGCAGTGGCTGAAGAACGGCGTGACGCTGGACGGGGGCGTGCCGATGACCGTCGCGCTGTTCGACCGGGCCTTCGAGGAAGAGCTGGCCGTGGTGCGCGGCGAGGTGGGCGAGGACCGCTGGGCCTCCGGTCGCTGGGCCGAGGCCGCCGAGCTGATGCGCGACCTGTGTTTGCAGGAAGAGTTCGCCGAGTTCCTGACGCTGAGCGCCTACGAGCGGCTGTAGGGACAGACACCTTCAGGTGTCTGTCCCTAGGACGGCTCACCCGCCTCCAACCCGGTGACACCTGCCCTTTGGCCTTGATGGAATGATGCGCTCCGGTCGGTCGTCCTGGTCAAGGACGACCCCATCGGGGTCGCCGCTGCGCGGCCGCGAAGCGGTCCTTGAGCAGGCGTCCGCCGGAGCAACACTGGCCTTCAAGACATCGGGGCAGGTCTGCCGCTTCCACTCCACCACCTTTCGGGATGTCAGAGGACAACCTGGATCTGCTCTTTCTCACCCAGTTCCACCTCGTCCAGGTTCTCCCCCGGCCCCGCCCTGTCCACTACCAGGAAGTCGCTGACCGCGCCGAGCGCCAAGGAATAGTGGTGCCAGGCGCCCGCCGCGTAGTTCACGCCCTGGTCGCCGCTCGCCAGGAACACCTCGATCTTCGACGGATCGAGCTCGCCGGCTGGAGCGACAGCGACCAGATACGCCCGTCCGTTCAGGGGCATGAAGGCCTGGCTGCCGACCGGGTGGCGCTCCATGATCTTCAGGACCAGGGCGGGCAGGGGTGTTGACCGGAAAATGCTGATGATCGGCGCGCCGCCGTCTGTCGTGGCGTCAACATGAGCCAGCGCATTGAACCGTGTCGTGGCGCCGTAGTTGATCGGATACTGTTCGATGCCGTCGCGGGCCGAGATCACCTCGCCGTAGGGGGCGAAAGCTTCCGCCGTCAGGGGCCGGGGCGTGACGCGGCGGGTCATTTCGCCTGCGCCCGGATCCAGGCGCCCAGCCTGTCGCGCTCAAGCTTCGTCATGCCGGTCTCGTTGCCCAGCGGCATGCTGTCGGTGGCCACCGCCCGCTCATAAATGCGCGGGGCGTAGCGGCGAATTTCCGCTGGCGTGTCGTAGGCGACGCCATTGGGCGCGGTGGCGAAGCCGGGGTTGGTTGGACGGGCCGAGTGGCAGGCGACGCAGTGTTTCTGGACGATAGCCCGCACCTCGGTGAACGGCACGACCCCCGCGATGTCAGCCGGCTTCGGCCTGGTCGCCAGGGCCAGCATCATCACCAGCAGGAAGATCAGAACCCCGCCGGCGAGGATCATCGGCTCGCTGAAGCCGGCGTTCCGGCGGTTGAAGAAGTGGCGGATGGTCACGCCGCTCAGCCCGATGCCGGCGACCAGCAGCCAGTTCAGTGGATGGTCGATGACCATCGGATAGTGGTTGCTGACCATCAGGAACAGCACCGGCAGGGTCATGTAGTTGTTGTGCACCGAGCGCATCTTGCCGCGCTTGCCCAGCGCCGGATCGGGCGTCTCGCCGGCCAGCATGGCGGCGACGATCTTCTTCTGGTTGGGAATGATCACCAGAAAGACATTGGCCACCATCACCGTGCCGATCAGGGCGCCCAGATGGATGAAGGCGCCGCGATTGCTGAAGATGTGGCTGAGGGCCCAGGCGGCGGCGGTCAGGATCAGGAACCAGACCACCCCGAACAGCTTCAGCCGCTGGCCCAGCGGCGAGCGGCACAGGGCATCGTAGAGGATCCAGCCGCCGGCCAGGAAACCCAGGCCGATGGCGATCGCCTGCCAGGGCGCGAGATCCATCTTGGAAGCGTCGATCAGGTAGGTCTGGGCGCCGAGATAGTAGATCAGCGCCAGCAGGGCCGAGCCGCTGAGCCAGGTGGTGTAGGCCTCCCATTTGAACCAGTGCAGCTCCTCGGGGAGATCCGGCGGAGCCAGCAGGTATTTGCGCTTGTGATAGAAGCCGCCGCCGTGGACGGCCCACAGGTCGCCCTGCACGCCCTTGGGCGTCGTCTCGTCAGCCTTCAGCCGCGCGTCCAGCCACATGAAGTAGAAGGACGAGCCGATCCAGGCGATGCCGGCGATGACGTGCAGCCACCGGACGCCGAGGTTCAGCCAGGCCAGGATGTCCGCCCCCATATGGTCCCCTCGGTCTCGGTGAGTTGCAGCAGCTGCGCCGCGACCGCCACGGCGATCACCTCGGGCGCCTTGCTCTTCAGGCCCGGCAGGCCGATCGGGCAGGTCAGGCGGGCGATGGCGGTCTCCGGAACGCCATCCTCGCGCAGGCGGCGCAGGAAACGGGCGCGCTTGGTGTCAGAGCCGATCAGGCCGCAATACTGAAACTGACCCGCCAGGAGCGCGGCCCGCGTCAGCTGGTAGTCCAGGTCGTGGTTGTGGGTCAGGATCAGGACGTAGTCGGCCTCGGCGACCGCACCGGCGATCTCGACCAGGCGCGCTTCGTCATGGACGGCGACGCCGGGGCCGGCGGCC
>JACRBD010000171.1 GCA_016234625.1 Caulobacterales bacterium
GGCGCCGCCGGCCTCGCCCGCCCGGCCGGCCCGTCCGAGGGCGCCCGGCGCGGGGCCGTGGCCGTCCTGATGCGCTCGGTCTCGACCTCGGCCGCGCGGCGCGCCCAGACCGGCGGCAGCGGCTCCGCCGCCGTCCTGCGGGACAAGGCCCTCACCGACACCACCGCCTGGACGGTGCTCGAGGACCTGACCACCACGGTCGGCCCGCGTCTGGTCGGATCTCCCGGCATGGCCCGGGCGAAGGACTGGGCGGTCAAGACCCTCACCGACATGGGCTTCACCAATGTGAAGGTCGAGGAATTCGCCAAGCCCAGCTGGACCCGCGGCGCGGAGTCGGCCTCGATCACCGGTCCCTATCCCTTCCAGCTGTCGATCATCGGCCTGGGCGGCACGGTTCCGACGCCGAAAAAGGGCATTGAGGCCGAGGTCGTCGTCTTCCCGACCTACGCCGCCCTGCTGGCCGCGCCCGTGGGCTCCCTGACCGGCAAGATCGCCGTCGTCACCCAGCCGATGACCCGCACCCAGACCGGCGAAGGCTATGGCGCCGCCGGCCTCGCCCGCCGGTCCGGCCCGTCCGAGGCCGCCCGGCGCGGGGCCGTGGCCTTCCTGATGCGCTCGGTCTCGACCTCGGACTCGCGGCTCGCCCACACCGGCGGCACCCGCTACGCCGACGACGCGCCGAAGATCCCCGCCGCCGCCCTGGGCGTGCCGGATGCCGAGCTGATCGAACGCCTCGCGGCGCGCGGGCCGGTGCGGATCAAACTCAGCCTTGCCTCGACCGTCGATCCCAAGGGCGTGGCCTGGAACATCTCCGGCGAGATCGCCGGCAGCGGCAAGCCCGAGGAGGTCATCGTCATCGGCGGCCACCTCGACAGCTGGGACCCGGGCACGGGCGCCATCGACGACGCCTCCGGCATCGCCATCACCACCGCCGCTGCGAAGTTGATCGGCGACCTGCCGAAACATCCGCGCCGGACCATCCGCGTGGTCATGTGGGGCTCGGAGGAGTCCGGCGGCTCCAGCGAGGCCTATCTCGCGGCGCACAAGGACGAGCTGCCCAACATCGTCATGGCCAGCGAGAGCGATCTGGGCGCCGACAGCATCTACACTTTGATGCTGCCCAAGGACGCGATGAAGCAGCCCAGCCTGGCCGAGCTGGCCACCGTGCTGGCGCCGCTGAAGATCTTCGTCTCCCGCGACCCGGCGCCGTTCGGCGGTTCGGATGTCGAGGGCCTGCAGGAGGCCGGGGCGCCAGTGTTCACCCTGCGCCAGGACGCCAGCCGCTATTTCGACCTGCACCACTCCGCCGACGACACCCTCGACAAGGTCGATCCGGTGCAGCTGAACCAGAACGTCGCCGCCTGGGCCGCGCTGCTCTGGATGCTGGCTGACAGCGACGCCGACTTCCGGGCGAAGCCGGCGGCGGTCGAGCCCGTCAAGGCGCCCTGATCTGAATTCGGTGACAGTTTACGAATTGCCGTCGTCACGCCGCCGGCCCCCAGCTCGACCGCAATTCGTAAACTGTCACCGAATTCTCAGCGCCGCTCTCCGCTGAAAAACCACGGGACGGCAGCGCCGGCTTAACAACCGGCTGCTATGGCGGCTAAAGCACTGCCCAAATCGCTCGGAGCCCCGCATGTCCCTTCCCCTGGCCGGCCGCCACGTCGCCGTTCTGCTCGGTGGTCTGTCCTCGGAGCGCGAGGTCAGCCTCGTTTCCGGCGCGGCCTGCGCCACGGCGCTGGAGAATCTGGGCGCGAAGGTCAGCCGGGTCGACGCCGGGCGGGACCTGGCCCAGGTGCTGACCGCCCTCAAGCCCGACGTCTGCTTCAACGCCCTGCATGGTGAATGGGGCGAGGATGGCTGCGTCCAGGGGGTGCTGGAGACCCTGGCCATCCCCTACACCCACTGCGGCGTGCTGGCCTCGGCGCTGGCCATGGACAAGGCCAAGTCCAAGGCGGTGCTGGCGGCGGCGGGGGTCATCGTGCCCGGCGGCGGCCTCTACAACCGCTTCGAGGCGGCGCGGGACCACGTCATGCCGCCGCCCTATGTGGTCAAGCCGAACGCCGAGGGGTCCTCGGTCGGGGTGTTCCTGGTGTTCGACGGCGCCAATCGCCCGCCGCAGGAGATCGTCGCCCCCTCCTGGACCTTCGGCGAGGAGGTGATGATCGAGCCCTATATCGCCGGGCTCGAACTGGACGTCGCGGTCCGCGACGGAAAGGCGCAGACGGTCACCGAGATCGTCCCGACCACCGGCTTCTACGACTATGACGCCAAATACGCGGAGGGCGGCTCGCAACACGTTGTGCCGGCGCGAATGCCCCCCGAGGACTTCGACCGCGCCCTGCGCATGGCCGAGCTCGCCCACGCCGCTCTTGGTTGCCGAGGGGTGACCAGAAGCGACCTTCGTTATGACCCTGTTAAGCGACTTCTGGTCCTGTTGGAGGTCAACACGCAGCCCGGAATGACGCCGACCTCTCTGGTTCCTGAGCAGGCGGCCCATCTCGGAATGTCGTTCGACCAACTGGTGCTCTGGATCGTGGAGGACGCGTATGCCCGCGACATTGCGGGGGGCTCGGCAAGGTAACGCCAGGCCCAGGGCCAAAGCGCCCGTCAGCCCGGGGAAGACCCGCGCCTCCCCAAAGGGGCCCCAGACCGCGGCCAAGCTGCGCGCTGCGCGCGGCGTTGGCCTGCCGCCCAAATTCGCCATCGCGGTCGCCGGACTGGTGTTCGGCGTCGGCATCGTCGTGACCCTGGCCACCGGCCACCGGGCCGAGGCCCTGGCCGACAACACCCGCCAGGCCGTCGCCGGCCAGTCGGCGGGCCTGGGCTTCAAGGTCCGGAAGATTCACGTCCAGGGCGCTTCGCCGATGGCCGAACGCGCGGTGCTCGAAGCGGCGGGCCTGGCGGTCGGCCAGCCGATCCTGGATGTCGATCTCGACAAGGTTCGCAAATCGGTCGAGGGCGTCGGCTGGGTCCGGGACGCGCAGATTGTGCGCCTGCTGCCCGACACCGTCGTGGTCGCTATTCGACAACGCGAGACCATGGCCGTCTGGCAAAATCGCGGCCGCACCTGGGTCATCGACTCCGGCGGCCGGCCGATTCCGGAAGCGGACGCGGGCCGCTTCCCGGAGCTGCCGCTGATGGTCGGGGAGGGCGCCAACGAGGGCGCCGCCCAGATTCTGCAGGCGGTGCAGTCGCGGCCGCGGCTGCTGGAACGGCTGGAGGCCATCGTGCGGGTCGATGGCCGTCGCTGGGATCTGCGGCTGAAGGACGGGGGGCTGGTTCAGCTTCCCGCCGTCGAGGAGGAGTCGGCGCTGATCCAGCTGGACCAGCTGGACCGGCGCCAGCGCATCCTCGAACTGGGATTTGAACGTATCGACCTGCGCGAGCCCGGCATTGTCGCCGTGCGCCCGCGTGGGGCGCCGGCGCCGGGCGGTCCGCTCGTGTCCGACGGCGCCTGACGGGATCTGGGGGGCAAGGGTGGCGAAGACTTTGACGCGGCAGGATGATCGCAAACAGGCCGGGGACAGCCTGAAGGCGGCGCTTGCGCGACAGCCCGTGATCGCCGCCGTGGACCTGGGCGCCTCCAAGGTCGCCTGTTTCGTGATGAAGCCCGATGGCGTGCGCCGCTCGGACCGAACCCTGACCACCGCCGGCGTCGGTTATGTCCAGTCGCGCGGCGTCAAGGGCGCAACCATTTCCAGCATGGACGAGGCGGCCGAGGCCATCGCCCTGGCCGTGGAGCGAGCCGAGTCCGTGGCCGGGGTCAGCGTCCAGGGCGTGACCATCGCCACCGCCGGCGGCCAGATGCGCAGCGACCGCGTGTCGGCGCGGGTCTCCATCGGCGCCCGGCCGATCTCCGACAACGACTGTTCGCGAGCCCTGGCCGCGGCGCTGGACCAGATCCGGCTGCCCGGCCGCCGGCCGCTGCACATCCTGCCGATCGCCTGGACCGTCGACAGCCAGAAGGGCGTGCGCGACCCGCGCGCCATGTTCGGCAAGGCGCTTGGCGTGGACCTGGTGGTCGTGTCGATCGCCGAGACCATCTTCCAGACCCTGGGACACTGCGTGGAGCGCGCGCACCTGCAGTTCGAGGGTGTGGTCGCCGCGCCGTTCGTTTCGGCCCTGGCGGCCCTTGAAGAAGACGAGATGGAGCTGGGCTGCGTCTGTATCGACATGGGCGCGGGGGTCACCTCGGCCGCCGTGTTCAGCGGCGGCAGCCTGGTCCATGTGGAATGTCTCGCCGTCGGCGGCGAGCATGTGACCCAGGACATCGCCCGCGGCTTTTCCACCTCTCGAGCTGGCGCCGAGCGGCTGAAGACCCTGCACGGCTCGGCCATCGCCTCGGCCAACGAGGACCGCGAGATGATCGAGGCGCCGCCCCGGGGCGACGACCCCGGCGCCAGCCCGGTCATCGCCCCGCGCTCGCTGCTGAAGGGCATCATCGCCCCCCGCGTCGAAGAGACGCTGGAATTGCTCCGTGAGCGGCTCAAAGCCTCCGGCGCGCCGATCGAGCAGGGGGCGGGCATCGTCCTGACCGGTGGCGCCAGCCAGCTGGCCGGAGTGCGGGAAGTCGCCGTGCGGGTGTTCGACCGTCCGGTGCGTCTGGGCCGTCCGCGTCGGGTGCCGCACCTGGCCGACGCCGTTACGGGGCCTGCCTTCTGCGCCGCCGCCGGCATTCTGCATCGCGCCGCCTTCGGACCGCGCGAAGCGGTGTCGGCAAAGGCGCTCGCCGGAGCGCGAGTCAGGCGCGAACCGCTCGATCCGACGGCCGGCCCGGTGGCCAAGGTGGCCGCGTGGTTGCGCGACAATCTGTAACGTCGCAGCCGCGCTGATTCGCGCAACGCCTTACGAATCAACAAAATTGCTCCGCAAACGTCTCGATCCGGGGCCGACTCACGCTATGCGGTTAACTGCCGATTAAGGATGTGGGTCCGATGTTAACCCCGCCGTAAGGCATTCCCGGCGGGTGGGTCGCCGGACCGTTCGAAAGAACAAACAGGACGCGGGGTCCCGACTATGAAGCTGTACGCACCTCAGACCACCGAGCTTAAGCCCAGGATTGTCGTATTCGGCATCGGCGGCGCTGGCGGCAACGCGGTCAACAACATGATTGAAGCCGGGCTGGAGGGCGTCGAGTTCGTCGTCGCCAACACCGACGCCCAGCAGCTTCAGTTCGCCAAGACCGAGCGGCGTATCCAGCTGGGTGTCACCGTGACCCAGGGTCTGGGCGCGGGCGCCCACCCGGAAGTCGGGATGAGCGCCGCCGAGGAATCCTCCCCCGAGATCGGTGAGCACCTCGACGGGGCCCACATGGTCTTCATCACCGCCGGCATGGGCGGCGGCACCGGCACCGGCGCCGCGCCGATCATCGCCAAGTGCGCGCGGGAACGCGGCATCCTGACGGTGGGCGTGGTCACCAAGCCGTTCCACTTCGAAGGCCGCCACCGCATGCGGCTGGCCGACGCGGGCATCGCCGAGCTGCAACGCTATGTCGACACCCTGATCGTCATTCCCAACCAGAACCTGTTCCGCGTCGCCAACGAGCGCACGACCTTCGCCGAAGCCTTCGGCATGGCCGACCAGGTGCTGCACTCGGGCGTTCGCTCGATCACCGACCTGATGGTGCTGCCGGGCCTGATCAACCTCGACTTCGCCGACGTCCGCACGGTCATGACCGAGATGGGCAAGGCGATGATGGGCACCGGCGAGGCCTCGGGCGAAGACCGCGCCCTGATGGCGGCGCAGAACGCCATCCAGAACCCGCTGCTCGACGAAGTCTCGCTCAAGGGCGCCAAGGCCGTGCTGGTCAACGTCACCGGCGGCCTCGACATGACCCTGCTGGAAGTCGACGAAGCGGCCAACGCCATCACCGACCAGGTGGATCCGGAAGCCAACGTCATCTTCGGCGCGGCCTTCGATCCGGCCCTGGAAGGCTCGATCCGCGTGTCGGTGGTCGCCACCGGCATGGACGGCGCCTCGATCGCCGCCATCGAGCCGGCCCGGCCCCAGCGCGTCAACGCCACGGCCAAGCCGCTGATCGTCGCCGACATCCAGCCCGCCCCGGTCCAGCCGGTCCCCGAGCCGGTTGCGAGCTACGAGCAGCCCCGGGCGTTCGAGCCCGCCTACCGGACCCCGGAACCCGAACCCGAGCTGATCGAGCCGGAATTGACCTTCGACGCAGCGCAGTCCGACCTGGGCTTCGAGGCCCCGACCATCCGCTCCCAGCCGCCGATCATCACTCCCCCTGCCCAGCCGGCGATGCAGGCCGAGGCGCAGCGCACGGTCATCGTCGATCCGCTGGCCGCCGAGGAGGGCGATATCCTTGACGCGCCGCTCTACGCGGACCCGCACTACGAGGACAGCCGCCAGCAGCGGAAGGGCTTCCTCAGCCTCTTCGGTGGCCGTCCGCAACAACAGCAACGCTATGACGGCCCTCCAGCGGCCCGCGCCACTGGACGTCCCGGTGGCGGCGCCGCGCCGCAGATGATGGAAGAACCCCAGACCCAGGAGAGCGAGGATCTCGAAATCCCCTCGTTCCTGCGCCGCCTGGCCAACTAGCCTTACACGGGAAAAGCCGGGCAGCCGGCTCAACCGCCAGGACAACCTGTCCCGGTCTGACTGTTGCAGTCAGGCCGGGATTTGTCGTTTAGGCGAATAATTTCAAAGGTTTGGGGGAGTAACAATCCGAAACAGGGTTTGCTTTGTCGCGCTGCAGCACTGTCCTTAAATGGCAAGCGGGGCGTTGAGCGGTCGCGTTGACCCTCATGCAGTTTGTCAAAGGGTCCTTCGTGTCCGTGTCGGCGTATCATCAGCACACCGTGGCCGGTCCCGTGATTTTCGCGGGCATTGGCGTCCACACCGGCGCCCATGTGCGCGTCGCGGTGCGTCCGGCCGCGGCCAACGCCGGCATCACCTTCGTGCGCACTGACATCAAGGACGGCGACAACGCCATCCGCGTTTCGGCCGAGGCCGTCGGCCAGACGCGCCTGGGCACCGTGATCGTCAACGCCGACGGCGCCAGCGTCTCGACCATCGAGCACCTGATGGCCGCTATGTGCGCCCTGTCGATCGACAATGCGGTGGTCGAACTGGACGGACCGGAAGTGCCGATCCTCGACGGGTCGGCCGAAGTCTTCATCCAGGTCCTCGATCGCGCCGGCCGCCGTCGACAGGAAGCCCCGCGCCACTTCATCGAGGTGCTGGAGCCGATCGAGGTCACCGACGGCGACAAGCACGCCGCCCTTCTGCCCTGTGACGGCTTCGAGATGGCCTTTGAAATCCAGTTCGACTCGGCGCCGATCGGCCGCCAGCGCGTCGATCTGGAAATCACCGAGCAGTCGTTCCGCGAGGAACTGGCCGATTGCCGCACCTTCGGCTTCCTCAAGGACGTCGAGGCCCTGCGCGCGGCCGGCCTGGCCCGCGGCGCCTCGATGGAAAACGCGGTGGTTCTCGACGGCGACCGCGTGCTCAACCCGGAAGGCCTGCGCCGTCCGGACGAATTCGTGCGCCACAAGGCGCTGGACGCAGTCGGCGACCTATATGTCCTCGGCGCGCCCCTGATGGCCCGCTTTGAAGGGCTGTACGCCGGCCACGGCCTGAACAACCTGCTGGTGCGGGAACTGATGGCCAATCCGCGGGCCTGGCGCATGCGCACCATGACGCCGGAGCTGGCCCAGGTCGGCTAACCCGCTTCCGCCGCATTTGCGCCCGCCTTTGTGTGGTGTAGAAGCCGAGGGCTGCGCTCAGGGGCGCGCGCATAGGTTCGAGGTGAGGGTAAGTGCTTCCGAAATCGACTGGCCGTGCGGCCGTTCTCATCCTCGCCCTCGTCGCCACGCTCGCCGCGGCCGGCTGCGCCCGTGAAAAGCCCAAGCCCCGCCTGGCCTACGAAGAACGGCCCGTGGAGCTGCTCTACTCGACGGGGGCCTACAAACTCGACCAACGCCACTGGACCGAGGCTGTCGCCTACTTCCAGGAAGTCGAACGCCAGCACCCCTATTCGGAGTGGTCGCGCCGGGCGATTCTGATGACCGCCTACGCCCACTACCAGGGCAACATGTACGCCGACGCGATCCAGGATTCGGAGCGGTTTATCCAGCTCTATCCGGGCAACCCGTCGGTGGTTTACGCCTACTATCTGAAGGCCATCTGCTACTTCGAACAGATCGTCGACGTGGGTCGCGACCAGGCCTCGACCGAGCAGGCCCAGGCGGCGTTGCGTGAAATCGTCCAGCGCTATCCGCGCAGCGAATACGCGGCCGACGCGCGCCTGAAGATCGACATGGTCAATGACCAGCTGGCCGGCAAGGAGATGGCCATCGGCCGCTACTACCTGCGCCAGGGCCAGACCATCGCCGCCGTTGGCCGGTTCCGCACCGTGGTCGACAAGTACCAGACCACCACGCACACGCCTGAAGCCCTCTACCGCCTGGTCGAGGCCTACCTGACCGTTGGCCTGCTCGGCGAAGCCACCGCCAACGGCGCGGTGCTGGGCCACAACTTCCCCGGCGATCCCTGGTACACCGACGCCTACAGGCTGCTGACCGATCGCGGGCTGCAGCCGGCTGTCGAGCCCAAGACCCCCGGTGCCAAGCGCAGCTATCTCGACCGCCTGCTGAACCGTGGCACGGCCCTGCCGCCTCCGGGCGAGCGCGCGCCGTCCGCCGCCCCGCCGGCCGAGGTTCAGCCGACGACGACGCCCCCGGCCGCCCCCAGAAAGAAAAAGGGCGTTCTGGGCCGCCTGTTCCGGCGCTGACATTCGCCGAATTAGGCTAGACTGCCCGCCATGCTCATCGGGCTGGCCATTCGCGACGTTGTTCTGATCGAGGCGCTTGATCTCGCCATCGGTCCCGGCCTGACCGCGCTGACCGGCGAGACCGGCGCAGGCAAGTCGATCATCCTGGGCGCCCTGGGCCTGGCCACCGGCGCCCGGGCCGACGCCGGTCTGGTCCGCATCGGCGCCGCGCAGGCCAGCGCCACCGCCATCTTCTCCCCGCCCGCCGATCACGCCGTCTGGGCCCTGCTCGACGAGAAGGGCCTCAGCTACGAGCGCGATGAGGATCTGGTCCTGCGCCGCCAGCTGTCCGCCGACGGCCGCAGCCGCGCCTTCGTCAACGACCAGGCCACCGGGGTCGCCGCGCTCAAGGAGCTGGGCGCCCTGCTGCTGGAGGTGCATGGCCAGCACGAGACGGTCGGCCTGCTTGACCCTCGCACCCACCGCACCCTGCTGGACGCCTTCGGCGGGGTTTCGGCAGCGGCCGTCGCCGCCGCCTGGAGCGCCTGGCGGGCGGCCCGCGAGACCGCCAAAGCCCTGCGCGACCAGGCCGCCCACGCCGAGGCCGAGATCGAGGAACTGACCCTGCGCCTGGGCGAACTGGACCGTCTCGATCCCCGCGAGGGTGAGGAAACGGCGCTGGCCGAGGAACGCGCTCTGCTCGGCGCCGCCGAAAAGGCCCTGGCGGACGTCGACGCGGCTCGTGACGCCCTGGGCGGGGAAAGCACGGCGAACCGCCTGTCGCAGGCCTTCCGGGCTCTGGAACGGGCGCGGGAGCGGGCCATCCAGGCCGGCGCCGCCGCCGAAGGTCCCGCCGTGCAGCGGCTGACCGCCGCCGCCGAGGCCGTCGACCGGGCCGTCAGCGAGGTCCGCGAGGCGGAAGCGGCCATCGACCACGCCGCCCAGGCCTTCGATCTCGATCCCAAGCGGCTGGAAGAGGCCGAGGAGCGGCTGTTCGCCCTGCGCGCCATGGCCCGCAAGCTGTCAGTGGCGGTGGAGGCCCTGCCGGCGGTTCGGGCCGACTTCGCCGCCCGGCTGCGGGCCGTGGAGACTTCCGGCGAGACCCTGAAACAAGCCGAGGCCGCTGAGACCGCCGCCCGCGCCGCCTATCTGGCCGCCGCCAGGGCCCTGTCGGCCGAACGCCGCGCCGCCGGCGACCGGCTGGCCGTGGCCGTCGAGAGCGAACTGGCCCCGCTCAAGCTGGACAAGGCCCGCTTCCGCGCCGCCGTCGACCCGCTGGGCGAGGACCGCGCCGGGCCGTCGGGCGTCGACAAGGTGGCCTTCGAGATCTGCACCAACCCCGGCGCGCCGTTCGGACCGCTGGAGGCCATCGCCTCGGGCGGCGAGCTGGCCCGCTTCGCCCTGGCGCTGAAGGCGGCCCTGGCCGGACGGGTCAAGGGCGCCCAGCCGCTGATGATCTTCGACGAGGTCGACCAGGGCGTCGGCGGCGCCGTGGCCGACGCGGTCGGCCTGCGCCTGCGCCGCCTGGCCGGCGAGGCCCAGGTGCTGGTGGTGACCCACAGCCCGCAGGTCGCCGCGAGAGCCCACGCCCACTGGCGCATCACCAAGGGCGGCGACGAGACCCGCCTGCGCACGGCGGTCGAGACCCTCGCCCCCGCCGCCCGCGAGGAAGAGATCGCGCGGATGCTGGCCGGGGCGGAGATCACGGATGCGGCCAGGGCGGCGGCGCGGGCGCTGATCGGGGCGTAGTGCGTCCTTCGACACGCGCTTCGCGCTGCTCAGGATGACGTGCTTTTTGTATACGTCATGGTGAGCAGGACCGAAGGTCCGTGTCGAACCACGCAAACTGTCGCCGCCTCGGACTTTCATGACCGCCAAACCCGTCCCCGACCTGACCGAATCCGAAGCCGTCGAAGAACTCGAGCGCCTCGCCGACACCCTGGCGGCGCATGATCTGCGCTATCACCAGGAAGACGCGCCGACGATCAGCGACGCCGAGTATGACGCCCTCAAGCGGCGCAACGAGGCGATCGAAGCGCGGTTTCCGCATCTGGTGCGCGATAACAGCCCTTCCCTGCGCGTGGGCGCCTCGCGGTCGGAGCAGTTCGCGCCCGTCGAGCACGGCGTGCCGATGCTCAGCCTCGATAACGCCTTCGCCGACGACGAGGTTGAGGCCTTCGTCGCCCGCGTGCGGCGGTTTCTCGATCTGCCGGCCGGCGAGCCGGTGGCCTTCACCGCGGAGCCGAAGATCGACGGCCTGTCGGCCTCGATCCGCTACGAGAAGGGCGTTCTGGTGCGGGGCGCCACCCGCGGCGATGGCCGCACGGGCGAGGACATCACCGCCAACCTGCGCACCCTCAAGGATATCCCGACCCGGCTGAAGGGCGACGGGTTTCCGGACGTGATCGAGATCCGCGGCGAGGTCTATGCGCCGCTGGCCGAGTTCGAGACCTTCAACAAGGCGGCCGAGGAGGCGGGCAGCCGCACCTACGCCAACCCGCGCAACTTCGCCGCCGGGTCCCTGCGCCAGATTGATCCGACCATTACGGCCCAGCGGCCGCTGCGGTTCTTTGCCTACGCCTGGGGCGAAGTCAGCGAGCGGTTCGCCGAGACCCAGAGCGGTGCGCTGGAGATGCTGGCGGCCTGGGGCTTCACCACCAACGACCGCTCGCGGCGGGTGGAGAACGCCGACGGCCTGCTGGGCGTCTATCGCGACATCGGAACGACCCGCCCGACACTGGCCTATGACATCGACGGCGTGGTCTACAAGGTTGACCGGCTGGACTGGCAGCAGCGTCTGGGCTTCGTCTCCCGCTCGCCGCGCTGGGCCATCGCCCACAAGTTCCCGGCCCAGCAGGCGACGACTGTGCTGGAGGACATCGAGATCCAGGTCGGCCGCACCGGGGCCCTGACCCCGGTGGCGCGGCTGCATCCGGTGACCGTCGGCGGGGTGGTGGTGCGCAACGCCACCCTGCACAACGCCGACGAGATCGCCCGCAAGGACATCCGCATCGGCGACACCGTGACCCTGCAGAGGGCCGGCGACGTGATCCCGCAGGTGCTGGGGCCGGTGGACCCAGATCGGCCGGGCCGGGCCGAGCCCTACGTCTTTCCGACCATCTGCATCTGCCCGCTGAAAACGCCGGTGGTGCAGGAAACGACCGCTGGCGGCGCGGTCACCGTGGCCCGCCGCTGCACCGGCGAATTTGCCTGCCCGTTCCAGAAGATCCGCCACCTGATGCACTTCGTTTCGCGCCGCGCCTTCGACATCGAGGGGCTGGGCGAGAAGCAGCTGCAGGCCTTTATCGAGGAAGGCTGGATCAACGCGCCGGCGGACATCTTCAAGCTGGCCCGCGACGCGGAGAAGCTGGCCGCCCTGCGCGAGCGGGACGGTTATGGCGAGACGTCGGTGGCGAACATCATCCGCAACGTCGACGCCCGCCGGACCATCAGCCTGGACCGGTTCCTGTTCGCGCTGGGCATCCGCGACATCGGCGAGACCACGGCCACTCATCTGGCGCGGGCGTTCGACGGTTTCGAGGAGGTCGAGACCGCCGTCATGGCCGCGTCGGAGCAGGCGCCGAGCGAGGCCTATGTCGAACTGACCGAGATGCATGGCATGGGGCCCAAGGCCCGGGACCAATTGTTGTCGCTGGCCGGCGGACTGGGGGACGACCCGTGGCCGGATGCGCCGATGGCGACCAAGATCGATCATGCCTTCGCGGGCCTGGCCAGCCCGGCCCGCCGGGCGCTGGCCGAGCGGTTCGAGACCTGGGACGACCTTGTGACCTTTGTGCGAGACGCGGCGTCGGGCGCGCCGGGCGAGGACTTCTTGCGTCTGTCGGGCATCGACGGGGTCGGACCGGTGGCCGCCCAGTCGATCGCCACCTTCTTCCGCGAGGCCCACAACCGGGCGCTGGTCGAGGCCCTGGTCGCCGAGCTGGACGCCATCCAGCCTCTGCCCAGGGCCAAGACCGACACCGCCGTGGCCGGCAAGACGGTGGTCTTCACGGGCGCCCTGGAGAAGATGACCCGCGACGAAGCCAAGGCCCAGGCCGAGGCCCTCGGCGCCAAGACCGCCGGCTCGGTGTCGAAGAAGACCGACCTGGTGGTGGCGGGGCCGGGCGCGGGGTCCAAGCTGAAGGACGCCGAGAAGCACGGGGTGAAGGTGCTGACCGAGGACGAATGGCTGGCGTTGATCGGGCAGGGGTGAGCTGAGGCGTCCTTGCGTCCTTCGACACGGCCCTTCGGGCCTGCTCAGGATGACGAATACAAATGCACGTCATCCTGAGCAGCCCACGCAGTGGGCGTGTCGAAGGACGCAGGAACGCACTGGCCGCCTACGCCTCGTCCCGGTTCTTCCCCAGGTCCGCCAGCCACGCCACCGCCGTCACCGCCAGATAGACCACCAGCCCCAGCCGGGCGAAGGCGAAGGACGAGCCGGCGGGTTCGGAGAACTCGCCGACCATCTGCAGGGCCACCAGGAAGCCGAGGAACAGCATCGCTGGCCAGGCGGTGCGGCCGTACTTGCCGCGCTTCCACAGCCAGGCGCAGCCGGCCAGGGCGATCAATCCCATTTCCAGCGTCTTTTCCGCACCCGGGATGTTCCACAGACCGTAGCCGACCTTCTCGCCGCCGGGCCAGATTTCGAGGTCCGGCCGGTGCACCAGCCAGTCGGTCGCCCAGTGGGAAAAGACCACCAGGCCCACCGCGAACGCCGTCCACCAGGGCAGGCGCAGCAGGACCTTCGCCAGCAACAGGCCCGCCAACGACCAGATCACCGCGGCGGGCAGGCTGTGGGTCCAGGGCATGTGCTCCAGCACCAGCGGGCTGCCCGGCAGGGCTGGGTCGAAGCTGACCTTCTCCACCCCGGCCATGACCAGAGAGCTCCAGCCGATGTCGAGCAGCTGGGCCGCGCCGATATAGGTCCACAGCGGGGCCTTGGGCGCGATGGCCTTGCCGGCGAGCGCGGCGGCGTAGTGTCCGACGAACATGGCGTCCTCCCCGACGACGTTCAGGCGGGAAGGGTGGACCGGTTCAGAGCGGGGCGCACGCGGTTTCGAGCCACGCGCGAACCTCGCCGTCCACCAGCGGGCCGATCAGCTCCAGCACCCGGGCGTGGTAGCCGTCCATCTGGGCCCGTTCCTCGTCGGTCAGCAGGTCGACCGCGATGCAGGCGCGGTCGATCGGGGCCCAGGTCAGGGTCTCGAAGCCCATCATCGGCCGCTCACCGCCGGGCACGTCGGTCGCCTCGGTGACGACCTGCAGGTTCTCGATGCGGATGCCGTACTCGCCCGGCTTGTAGTAGCCCGGCTCGTTGCTGAGGATCATGCCGGGCTTGAGGGCGATGCTGTTGGGGGCCTTGGCGATCCGCTGCGGACCCTCATGGACCCCCAGGTAGGCGCCGACGCCGTGGCCGGTGCCGTGGTCGTAGTCGAGGCCGGCGTTCCACAGCGGCGCGCGGGCCAGGGCGTCCAGCGCCGAGCCGGTGGTGCCGGCCGGAAAGCGCACCCGGGCCAGGTGCAGATGGCCCTTCAGCACCAGGGTGAAGCGCTGCTTCATCTCCTCGCTGGGCGCGCCGATGGCCATGGTCCGGGTCACGTCGGTGGTGCCGTCGAGATACTGCCCGCCGCTGTCGACCAGCAGCAGGGAGCCCAGTGCCGCGCGCTCGTTGCTGCGTTCCGTCGGCCGATAGTGGGGCAGGGCGCCGTGGCCGTTGGCCGCGCCGATGGTGTCGAAGCTGAGGTCCTTCAGCGCGCCGGTGGCCTCGCGGAAGGCTTCCAGCTTCGCCACGGCCTCCTTCTCGTCGGGCGGATTGACCTGCCCCTCGGTGGCGATCCAGTGGAGGAACCTGGTCAGGGCCGCGCCGTCGCGGATGTGGGCCCGCCGTGTCCCCTCGATCTCGACGGCGTTCTTGCAGGCGCGGGGCAGGGTGCAGGGGTCCATGCCGCGCACCACGGTCGCGCCCTCGGCGGTCAGAGCGTCGAAATACCAGGCCGAGGACTGGGCCGGATCGACCAGTACCTTCTTGCCCTTCAGGTCGCTCAAGGCGCCGGCGAGGGCGTCGGGCGTCTCCAGGGTCACCTGGTTGCCCAGCCAGGCGGGCAGGTCGTCGGTGACCTTGGCCGGGTCGAGGAACAGTCGCGCCGTTCCGTCCGCATTGAGCACCGCCTGGCCAATAGGCAGCGGCGAGCGGATCACGTCGCCGCCGCGAACATTGAACAGCCAGGCGATCGAGGCGGGGGCGGTGATCACCGCCGCGTCGGCGCCGTCCTTCGCCAGGCTCTCGCCGACCCGGGCGCGTTTGGCGGCGGACTCCTCGCCGGCGAATTCCAGTCGCTGGGGGACCACCGGCGCGGTCGGCTGCGGCGGGCGCGACAGGCCCCAGGCGGCGTCCAGCGGGTTGGGATCGACGGGCTTGAGCGAGGCGCCGGCTTTGTCGGCAGCGGCACGCAGATGGCCCAGGGCGTCGGGGCTGTGCAGGCGTGGATCGTAGCCGATCACCGCGCCCTTCGGCGCCGTCTCGACATAGGCGGGCACGCCGCCCTCGACCAGGTCGCGGATCTCGAACACGCCCTGGTCCACCTGCTCGCGGACCTGCAGGGTGTAGCGGCCGTCGACGAACACGGCGGCCCGGTCCTTCATAACCACCGCCGCCCCGGCCGAGCCGGTGAAGCCGGTGGCCCAGGCGAGGCGGTCGTTGGCCGCCGGCAGGTATTCATTCTGGTGCTCGTCCTCATGCGGGATGAGGAAGCCGTCCAGGCCCTGGGCCTGCATGGCCGCGCGGATCAGCGGCACGTGGCGGGGTCCGAAGGACGGCTCGGTGGATTCGTCGAAGGTCTGGCGCATGGCGGTGAACTTATTCATGCCGGACGGTTCGCGCCACCGGCCGGAAACAGATTGCTAACCGAAACAGGCCCAGCGTGCCTGGACATCAATTGACCCGGGGGGGGCCCATGACCTGCTGCGACCAGATCCAGATTCAGCGCCCGACCCGCCGCCGCGCGATGCAGGCCATCGCCATCGGCGCGGGGGTCAGTCTGCTGACCACCCTCCAGCCGGGCGTGGCCAGGGCCGGCGGCCATACCGAGATGCTGCTGCTGACCTGCATGGACTTCCGGCTGGTCGATGACATCGAAACCTACATGACCGCTCGCGGCCTGAAGGACAAATACGATCACGTCATCCTGGCCGGCGCCTCGCTGGGCGCGCTCAACGACAGGTTCCCGGCCTGGAGCGAGGTGTTCTGGCAGCACCTGGATCTGGCCATCCAGCTGCACGAGGTGCACCGGGTCATGTTGCTCGATCACCGCGACTGCGGCGCCTACAAGATGATCCTTGGCGAGGCCGCGGTGAAAGACGCCGACACCGAGCTGAAGAGCCACGTCAAACAGCTCTACGCCGTGCGCAACGCGATCCTCGCCAAACACCCGCACATGGAGGTCGAGATCGGCCTCATGGCGCTGGACGGCTCGGTGCTGCAGATCGTCTGACTTACCGCGGCAGCGGCTCAGGCGGCGTCTCGGGCGCGTTGGCGGCGGCGTTTGCCGCGGCGTCATCGGCGCTTCGGGCGGCCTGGTCGGCGGCGGCGCGGGCGTCGGCCGACGCCTCGCTGGCGGCGGCGGCGGTGCGGTCAGCGGCGACCACGGCGGCATTGCGGGCGGCGTCCGCGGTCGACTGGGCGCCGGCCAGCATGCCCTCGGCGCGGCCGAGATCCTGGGCGCGGGCTACTTCGGCGGGATCGGCGCCGGGGGCCTGGTTGGTCACGATGAAGACCACGCCCAGAATGGCCACCAGGGCCACCACGGCGGCGACGACCCAGGCGGTGGTGTTGGCTTCGCGGTTGTCGGGTCCGGGGGTCTGCGGATTGGTGTTGGTCATTGTGCGGCCCTCGTGGAGGAACGTCCCCGACCGCAGCCTGAACGTCCCCCCGCCGCCCCGGTTCCGATCAGGCGCGCATGAGAACCAGCGTCGCCCAGGCGTCCCGGTGGATGCGGCGCACCACCCGGAAGCCCTTGGACAGATAGGCCGCCTTCACCCGTCGCTCCTGGGTCCGCAACAGGCCCGACAGGATGGCGATCCCGCCCGGCCGCAGGGCGCCCTTGATGTCCTGCGACAGGGCCACCAGCGGCGGGGCGAGGATGTTGGCGAACACCAGGTCGTAGGGCGCGTCCTGGCGCACCAGGCGGTGGTTCAGGCCGGAGGCGTGGACGAACCGCGCGCGGGCGGCGTTCTCCTTGGCGTTCTCGTTGGCGATGCGCACGCTGGGACCGTCGATGTCGGTGCCGACGGCCTTGCGCGACCCGGTGCGGGCGGCGGCCACCGCCAGCACGCCGGTGCCGCAGCCCACGTCCAGCACCTTGCCGAAGCGGCGGGCCTTGAGCAGGTCGTGATAGGCCCGCAGGCAGCCGGCCGTGGTGCCATGGTGGCCGGTGCCGAAGGCCGCGCCGGCCTCGATGCGCAGAGCCACGGCGTTGACGGGAACCCGGCCGGTGTCGTGGACGCCATAGACGAAGAAGCGGCCCTCGCGCACCGGCGGCAGGCCCGAGAGGGCCATGGCCAGCCAGTCGGCGTCGGCCAGCGCCTCCACATGCACCGTCAGCCCGCCCGAGGCGATCAGCGCGGCCTCGACGCCCTGGGCCTCCTCGGTCGAGGTGGGAAAGGCGTCGATGCGCCAGATGCCCCGGTCCTCGTCCTCCTCGAGGATCGAGTAGGTGGTCCCCTCCAGGAAGGGATCGGCGTCGATGGCTTCGGCGGCGGCCTCTGCCAGGGCGCGGGGGCCCCGGGCGATGATCTGGACGGCTTGATCGGTCATGGCGTCCCATAGACCCTTTCCGGATCGGATGAACATCCGATCCGGATAAAAAGGGTCCAAACTTTGGATGGAGAGCCCGTCCAGGCGGCGGAACCGGACCCACTTCCGCCTGAAGGGCTCTCGCGACCAGGACGCCCGCCGTCACGCCGCCTTGAGGGTCTCGGTCTTGCGACGGGCGGTCCGGCGGGCCGGCCTGGCGGGTCGTTCGGCCGCCGCCCAGTCCGGGGCCATGCCCTCGCGCCAGCGGATGCAGCCCGGCGCCGACAGGTCGACATCGAACCGGCGCAGGTGCGCGCGCTCGACATTGTTGGCCGGAGGCGCCCAGGTCTTCAGCGCCTTGGCGGCCAGCAGATAGGCCGGCGCCAGGGCCTGCAGGGGCCCGCGCGACTTCGGCGCCCAGCCCGCCGCCCGGCGCAGCCGACCGTGGGTGTAGAACACGCTGTTGGTCAGCATCGACTGCGGTGAGGAAAACTCGACCGAGATCGAGACGTTCAGGTCGTCGCCGTTGACCACCCGGTGGGGGGAGTGCTGCGGCCAGAAGGCCGCCTGGCCCGGCTCGAGCATCACGGGCAGGCCGTGGTCTTCGAACGCCGGATTCCACGGCAGGTCCGAGAGGTTTTCCTTCATCAGGATTGATTCCAGCGCCGCCTCGGTGACGATCTCCTGGCGGGGCGGATAGACGTGGATCGTCTTGTGGCCGCGCACGTGCCACAGCATCGTCTCCGCCGGATCGACATGGAAGAAGATGCCCATGTTGGGGCTGGAGATCAGCACCGCGGCGTCGGCGGTCAGGTGCGGCAGTCCGGTCTCCCGGGAGAATTCCTTCATCAGCCGGTCGAACACCACCTTGTAGCGGGGGTTCATCGTCATGGCGCTGCGCGGCGAGACCCACAGGGCGCCCCTGCGGGCCGCCTCGACCAGTTCGGCGCCGGACAGGGTCCGGGCCTCGCCCGCGATCCAGGGCTGATCCGCCGGCGGATTGGGCCGCATGGTGCAGATCGTCACCTCGTCCCGCGGATGCTCGTCCAGCAGCCGCGCCAGCGCCTCGTCGGTGAACAGGCCGGTGTCTTCCAGCCGGTGGTTGAAGCGAAGGATCTCCTTGCGGACGATGGTCTTCTGGTCGTTGGAGAGCGGCGGAAGAATGCGGTCGGTCATGCCAATGTCCCAATGCGGCGCAGGTCGGCGCTTGCGCAGCAAGGGATTTGCCAGGTGAGGTTAGGATCAATCGACCTTCACCTCCTATACCCCCCGTCATGGTCCGACTTGTTCGGGCCACCCAAGCGCGGTGACGTTGGTGGATGTCTAAGATGTTGCCGCTTCGCCCTGCCAAGTCCGTGTTCCTGGTGGCCCGAGCAAGTCGGGCCATGACGGATATGATGAAGAGGCTCATGCAGTCGTCCAGGCCACACTGCAGATGAAAGTCGATTGGCCTCAGGGCTTCGGCCCGCCCAGCAGGCCAGACGTGTCGCGGGCCAGGTCCGTGGCCGACGGGTCGGGCGTCGGCGGGAATACCGCCGCGATCGGCCTGGCCGGCTTCAGGGGCGGGACGGTCATCGCCGGGCCGAGACCCCCCAGGATATCGCCGTCGGCGCTTGGGTGGCGGACCGCCGTGGCTTCCGGAGCCGGGGCGACAGCCCCCTGCCGCATCGCCGCCGCCCTGACCGCATTGGCCCGGCTGGCGATGAACGGGCGCTGGTCGGCAGCCGGACCGTGTCCGAAGGCCAGGGCGCCAGCCAGCAGCGGGGGGGTGATGATCACGGGGCGCTCCAATGCCGATGACTCGCAGGCACAGCGCGGGACGGCGGCGTTGGTTGCGCGGAATGTCTTCCGTGTCTTCCCTTCCTGACCCTTCTCCCCTTGCGGGAGAAGGTGGCCTGCGAAGCAGGTCGGATGGCGCGGGGACATGCACTTCAGTGCGTGTCCCCATCAGCTTCGAAGCGGCGAGGGACACGCACTGAAGTGCATGTCCCTGGCGACTCGACACCTTCGCCCGCAAGGGGAGAAGGGGATTGGGGGCTGTCCCGACGAGCCTTCATCCACGCATTTTACGGCTGCCTGAAGAGCCGCCGCATTGAAGCCGACCGATTTGGGGCGTCTGTCTCGCGAATGTCCCGCCTTGTCCCGGGATTATCTGTCCCGGGAGTCTCGCTCCTCGTAGGCCGTCAGCATGGCCCAGATCGCTTCGCTCTGAGGTTCGAATTCGGGGGTCTCTACGATGTTGCGGACGGCGTGGAAATCCGTGTCATTCCTGATCCTGCCGCGCTTGATCGTTTGGGCGATCCGTTTCCAGAACCGCACGCGCAGGGCCGACAGCGTCGGCAGGTTCAACGCCGCGAGATCGCGATCAAGGACCTGGAGATCAGCGCCCCGGAAATCACATGTCGCCTCAAGGCAATCATTGATCGCCATCTGCAGGCCGGATCGGGCTCTGGCGGCGGATTTGGTTTCCTGTTCCGCCGTGCTCCGGTGAAACAGCTCCACCAATTGTGGCGGCAAGGACAGGCCCAAGATGTAGGCGCACCATGCCTTGAGCGCCTGATAGTCCGCGTCGTCGGCGATCGGCGATTTCGCCATCACCCCTTCTCCACGAACCCGTCGAGCACCTTCTTGTCGCCGGCCTTGTCGAAGCTCACCGAGAGCTTGTTCCCCTCGACGGCCGTCACCTTGCCGTAGCCGAACTTGATGTGGAACACGCGGTCGCCGCGCTTGTAGTCGCTGGCGGCGGAGGACTCCGACACCGCCACCAGCCGGCCTTCGCCTTCCAGCACCTGGGTGCGGCCGGCCGGGCCGCCGTGGTAGCCGCGCTCCTGCGCCCGTTTCCAGCCGGGGGAGGAATAGCCGGCGCCGAAGGTGCGGTCGTCGTCCCAGCGGCTGGAGGTCGGCTGGGCCATGCCCGGTCCGCCGCCGTAGTAGCCGGTCTCGCTGCTGGCCTCGACGTTGGCCAGGGGCAGTTCGTCGACGAAGCGGCTGGGCAGCTGGCTGGTCCAGCGGCCGTAGACCATGCGGTTGGCGACGAAGCTGATGCGCGCCTCCTCGCGGGCGCGGGTCACGCCGACATAGGCCAGGCGGCGCTCTTCTTCGAGGCCCTTCTCGCCCTTCTCGTCCATGCTGCGCTGGCTGGGGAACACGCCTTCCTCCCAGCCCGGCAGGAAGACCAGCGGGAACTCCAGCCCCTTGGCCGCGTGGAGGGTCATGATCTGCACCGCATCGTCGCCCCGGCCCCGATCGAGGTCCATGACCAGCGAGACGTGCTCGAGATAGTCGGTCAGGGTCTCGAAGGCGCCCATCGACTGGACCAGTTCCTTGAGGTTCTCCAGCCGGGTCTGGCTGGTGGGTCCCTTGTCCAGCCGCAGGACGTCGGTGTAGCCGCTCTCTTCCAGAATCGTCTCGGTCAGCCGGTCGTGGTGCGTGCCGGTCGCCGACAGGTGGGCCCAGCGGTCCAGGTCGCGGATGAAGTTGGCCAGGGCTGTGCGGGTGCGGGCCGCCAGCTCGTCGGTCTGGACGATGCCCCGCGCCGCCGTCAGGGCCGAGACGCCGCCGCCGCGGGCCACCTGCAGGATCTTCTGCACCGTGGTGTCGCCGATGCCCCGCTTGGGCACGTTGATGATCCGCTCGAAGGCCAGGTCGTCGTCCGGCGACTGGACCAGCCTGAGATACGCGTGGGCGTCGCGGATCTCGGCCCGCTCGAAGAAGCGCGGACCGCCGACCACGGTGTAGGGGATCTGCAGCATGACGAAGCGTTCCTCGAACGCCCGCATCTGGAAGCTGGCCCGGACCAGGATGGCGGCCTCGCGATAGCGGCGGCCGTCCTTCTTCCAGCGCTCGATCTCCTCGGCCACCAGCCGGCTTTCGGCCTCGCCGTCCCAGACCCCGCGCACGCGGACCTTTTCGCCCTCGTCGCCCTCGGTCCACAGGGTCTTGCCCAGGCGCCCCTTGTTGACCGCGATCAGGCCGCTGGCGGCGGCCAGGATGTGGCTGGTGGAGCGGTAGTTGCACTCCAGCCGCACCACCCTGGCGCCCGGGAAGTCCCGCTCGAAGCGCAGGATGTTGTCCACCTCGGCGCCGCGCCAGCCGTAGATCGACTGGTCGTCGTCGCCGACCACGCAGACGTTCTGGCGCTTCTGGGCCAGCAGCCGCAGCCACAGGTACTGGGCGACGTTGGTGTCCTGGTACTCGTCGACCAGGATATAGCGGAAGCGGTCGTGATATTCCGCAAGGACATCAGGGTGTTGCTGGAAGATCGTCAGGTTATGCAACAGCAGGTCGCCGAAGTCGCAGGCGTTCAGCACCCGCAAGCGGTCCTGGTACATCTGGAAGAGGGCCTGGCCGCGGTTGTTGGCGAAATGGCCGCCCTCCGCCGGCGGCAGCCGGTCGGGAGTCCAGCCGCGGTTCTTCCAGCCGTCGATCAGTCCCGCCAGGTGCTTGGGCGTCCAGCGCTTGGCGTCGATGTTCTCGGCGATCAGCAGCTGCTTGATCAGCCGCTCCTGATCGTCGTCGTCGAGGATGGTGTAGCTGGACTTCAGCCCCACCAACTCGGCGTGACGGCGCAGGATCTGGGCGGCGATCGAGTGGAAGGTGCCCAGCCAGCGCAGACCCTCGGCCTGCGGACCGATGATGTGGGTGATCCGCTCGCGCATCTCGCGCGCGGCCTTGTGGGTGAAGGTGACGCTGAGCAGCTCCCAGGGCCGCGCCTTGCCGGTCGACAGGATATGCGCCAGCCGGGTGGTCAGCACCCGGGTCTTGCCGGTGCCGGCGCCGGCCAGGACGAGGATCGGGCCCTCGGTCGCCTCGACCGCCTCCCGCTGCTCGGGGTTCAGGCCATCGAGATACGCGGGCGCGCCGCCGTCGACACGGGCCAGGTCGCTGATACGGGGCTGGGGCAGGGGAGAGTCGGACATCGGAACATATGTAGCACGCCCTGCGCCCGGCTTAAGCGGAACCCCCACCCGTGGCCGCCGTTTATCGCCACACGGCGTTCAGGGAAGGAAACAGCCCATGGCTACGCGTTCAGGAGGCAATGGAATGGCGGGCTTCGTGCTCGGCGTGGTGGTGGTGCTGGCGGCGATCACCGCCTGGGTGGTCTGGAGCGACCGCGTCGAGGTTCCGCGCCCGGCGGCGATGGAGCTGCGGCTGCCCAAGGGCCCCGATCTGCCGGCCCCGACCCCCATGCCCAACCCCGAGCCGATCCCGCCGCCGGTTCCCACGCCGAAGTAGGTCCATTTCACATGTCACCCCGGACGGCCTGTAAGGCCGATCCGGGACCTAGATTGAATCCCGGCCGCCCCTGCTGAAGCCGAATCTAGGTCCCGGCTCTTCGCTTCGCTACGGCCGGGATGACAGCGATGCTCTGCGACCCGTTTGCAACAATCGACGACCCGCGTTCCCAGCCCCCTTGCAAAAAGATGACGCATGCGTCATTTTTAGCGGCGCAAGATGCAGGAACACGACCATGGCCTTCGACGCCGCTCCCGCCGCCTCTCAGGCGCCGTCCCTCCGCGACCGGGGCGCCTTCCAGCTGCAGCCGCTGCGCGCCGCCCGGGCGCTCGGCAAGCTGATCGCCGACAAGGAAGACACCGCCCAGGTGTTCGAGATCATGCGCGCCCTGTCCGGGGACTCGGTGCTGAAGGGCTACCAGCGCCTGCTGTCGACGCCGCAGGGCGGCCGCATCGCCTATGAGCGGGAAGAGTTCTGCCAGCGCCTGTCAGACACCGACTGGCTCAACACCTTCGGCCCGGGCACAGTGGGCGAGGCCTATCGCGCCTTCATCGCCCCACGCGGCCTGAGCGCCGAGGGCCTGGCCGCGGAGAGCCGCAAGACCGCCGAGGGCGAGATCGACGCCCCGCACCCCTTCGCCTGGTACGGCCGCCGCATGCGCGACGTGCACGACGTCTGGCACGTGCTGACCGGCTACGGAACCGACGGCCTGGGGGAAGCCTGCGTGGTGGCCTTTTCCTACAGCCAGACGAAGAGTCTGGGGTTCGCCCTGATCGCCCACGCCGGCGCGCACCAGTACGAAAAGATCGGCAACGGCCACCCCTACCGCCGGGCGGTGATGGAGGCCTTCCGCAATGGCAAGTCCGCCGCCTGGCTGCCGCAAGTTGACTATGTGGCGCTGTTCGGGGAGAACCTCGAAGCGGCCCGCGAGCGGCTCGGCGTCAAGCGCCCGGTGACCTATCTGAGCATCCCGGCCGACCAGCGCGACAAGCCGCTGACGCGGAAACTGGACGCTTAATCCGAATTGTCATCCCGGCCGCAGCGAAGCGGAGAGCCGGGACCCAGATTCGGCTGGGATTCAATCTGGGTCCGGGATCGGCTCCGCCGTCCGGGATGACAATGATTGTTGAAGCGCAAACACCCGGCACGCCGACGCCAGCGGACGATCCCCCCGCGCGTCGTCGATGCTCGCGATCAGGCCCGACAGACTGAACCCGCCGGCCTTGGCCGCCGCGTCCAGAACCGCCCAGAACTCCGGCTCCAGGGCCAGCGAGGTGGCGTGGCCGTGCAGGTTGACCGAGCGTTTGAGCAGGGTCCCCTTCACTCGTCGATCTTCGACCCGTCGAGGTCGCGCTTGGCTTTCTCGCGTTCGGCCTCGACCCGCGTCTGCTCGCCCTTGGTCTGGCCGAAGCGCGCGCGGTTCTCCGCCGCCGTGGCCTTGGTCTCCGCCTTGGCCTTGGCCTTGCGGAAGCGGTTCAGGTTGATCGGGGCGGTCATTTGCCGCGCGCCGGGACGATGACCACGGTGGTTTCCAGTCGCAGCGGCTTGCCCTTGGGCAGGGCCATCGGCGCGCGGCCGGGCCAGACGCAGTTCTGCATGGAAAGCTCGCGGCGCAGGATCCACTGGGTCACCGGCTTGCCGTTGACCTTGCAGGACAGGCCGATCCCCCACTTCGAAAGACCCGGCTGGCCGGGCCAGGAAAAGCCCATCGAATTGCCGGCCAGCACTGGGGTCACCGCCGGCTTGACCGGCTTGCCGCCGGAACTGAACGCCAGCCTGTCGGGGGCGCGCAGGCGGATCGAGAACCCGCCGTAGCCCTTGGCGTCGTCGCTGCCGCCGATCGACAGGTCGTCGATCAGCGGCGTGATGGTGGTGTCGAACTCCAGCCGCCGGGCGCCGGCCTTCAGCGGCAGGATGCGCACCTTTGTCACCTCGTCGGCGACGAACAGCACCTCCGGCCCGCTGTTGACGATCCACTGGACGTGCAGGGTCAGCACCCCCGCCCCGCCGCCCTCGCCGGCGAAATTGGTCTGTTTCACGAAGAACGACACGCCCTGCATGAACCAGCCGTCGGCCACCAGGTCGCCGCCCAGGTGGATCTGGTGCCAGCTCCAGAACACCCCGCGCTGGTGCAGATGGTCGGCCGGCCGGTCCTCGGTCAGCAGCATGCCGTCGGGGGCGTAGAGGGGGTGGACGTAGTTCAGCCGCCCCGGCTCGGACGGGTCGGCCGCCTTGGTGCGATAGAACAGCACCGGCCTGTCGCCATCGGTGATGGTCACGCCCTCGGGGCCGATGGCCGCGTCCAGGCCCGGGCGGGCGAGGGCGGCGGCCGGGACGAGGGCGATCAACGCCGCGACGAGCAGGGCCTTCATGGGGCGTCCTTGTGCAAATCCACTCGCCGGAGAGAACAGGATCGCGGGGCGCGGCGCAACCGGCCCGGGGTTGCGCCGTTTAGGAGGGGCGGGCGGGGGCGCTCACGCACGGACAGGAGACCTCCCCATGATCGACGCCTCGCAAATCCGCGAACATCTCGAAGTGGTCGGCTCGGACGACAGACATGTCGGCCGGGTGGACAAGGTCCTGGAGACGGACATCGAGCTGGCCAAGCTCGACCTCGGCGCCGGCTTCAAGCACCACCTGATCCCGCGCAGCTGGGTCGACTATGTCGACGACGAGAAGGTGCATCTGAGCCTGACCGCCGACGCGGCCAAGGCGGCCTGGCGCGAGAAGCACTAACCAGGTCTGGCGACTCGACAGGTCGCGCGAATTCACGGAAAGGGCCCCTCGTCTCCAGCAGGGCGAGGGGTCTTCCGACTGGATCGACGACTGACAGTTGGCTTGTCGCCCCGGTGTGGCTATCAACCCCGCTTCACGCGTGAAAGCCGACGACATGAGCGACACCCCTCCCGACCGCCTGGCCACCAATCCCAGGAGCCCGTTCTATGACGCGGCCGTGCTGGAGCGCGGCGTGGGCATCCGCTTCAAGGGCGAGGAAAAGACCAACGTCGACGAGTACTGCGTCAGCGAGGGCTGGGTTCGCCTGAGCGTCGGCAAGACCCTCGACCGCCACGGCAACCCCATGACCGTGAAGCTGCAGGGCGTGGTTGAACCCTATTTTCGCGATATCGCCTGAAACCTGAGAGCAGTGGCCTGAACGGCCGGTCGGTGGTCAAATGCGGCCATGGGACAGGGGCGGTCACTGCTGGGCGGACTTCTGATCGGCGGCATCGCCTTCGCGGCCGCCTCGGCCGTGCCGTCGCCGCCCTGGACGCACAAGGTCGACCTGCTGTCCGCGCCCCTGCCGGCGCCGCCGCCGACCCAGGAAGAGGTGCTGCAGGCCGAAATCGGGACGCTCGGCGCCGCCTTCGACGGCGAGGCCGGGATCGCGGTGCTCGATGTCACCGACGGCTGGTCGGCCAGCTTCAACGGCGACTCCCACCTGCCGCAGCAGAGCGTCAGCAAGCTGTGGGTGGCGATCACGGTGCTGAACGCCATCGACCGCGGCGACTTCACGCTTTCCGACACCGTGGTGATCCACAAGGAAGACCTGAGCGTCTTTCACCAGCCCCTGCGCAACCGGGTTGGGCCGGGCGGCTATCGCGCCACCGTGGCCCAGCTACTCGCCGCCGAGATCCAGCACAGCGACAACGCCGCCAATGACGCCCTGATCCGCAAGGTTGGGGGCCCCTGGGCGGTGCAGGTGGCGATCGTCGGCAAGTCCCTCGGCGAGATCCGTTTCGGCCCCGGCGAAAAGGAGATGCAGAGCCGCGCCGCCGGCTTGACCTGGAAGCCGCAAAACAGCTTCGGCCGGACCTTCTGGGAGGATCGCGACAAGCTGCCGCCCGAGCAGCGCC
>JACRBD010000172.1 GCA_016234625.1 Caulobacterales bacterium
GAATTCCCGCTGCGGACTACCGCTTCTCCACCACCACCTTGCCGACCGGCGCGAAGGCGATCTGGGCCAGCTGCAGGTCCTTGAAGGCGAATGGCAGGCCGATGATGGTGATGGCTTCGGCGATGGCGATCAGGATGTGCGAAAGGGCGATGTACCAGCCGGCGAAGATGAACCAGATGATGTTGAGCACCAGGCCGATCGGGCCGGTGCCGATGTCGTGTTCGCCGGTGACGAACTGGCGCGAGACGATCTCTTTGCCGAACGGCCAGAAGGCGAACCCGGCAATGCGCCAGGCCGCGGCCGCGTACGGCAGGCCGACGATGGTCAGGGCCAGAACCAGCCCGCCCAGCAGCCACAGCAGGCCGCTCAGCCAGCCGCCGAAGATGAACCACAGGATGTTGAGCAGCAGGCGCATGATCCGGTTCCTGGAATCGTCGTGATGGCTGACGTGGTGACCATCCTACGGGTTGTCGAGACCCTGCCACATGGATTCGACGTCATGTCCGCCGAGGCCTCGGCCGAGGGCGTGCGCAACATGGCCATGCTGAGGGCGGAGTTCGGTTCGGCGGACGATCCGTTTACCGATCCCGGCGCCCTGTTCGCCGCCTTCGCCGATGGTGAGCTGGCGGGCGTGGGCGGAGTGACGGTGCAGACCGGCCTCGCCGAGCCGGCCATGCGCATGCGGCGGCTCTACGTCCGGCCCGCCTTCCGTCGCGCCGGCGTCGCCCGCGCTCTGGCCGGGGCGATGACGCAGCAGGGCTTCCAGGCCGGGCCTCTGCTGGTCCTGAACGCCGCCGCCTCGGATGCGGCCTCGCCGTTCTGGGAGGCGATGGGGTTCGAGCGGGTAGACTGGCCGGGGACCACTCACGCGTTCAGATTGTAATTTGACTCTACAGTCGCATTCGGTATCGTCTTTGGCATGGCCAAGACCTCCGTCACCCTGGGCATCGACACCGACCTGCTGGCTCGCGCCCTGGCGCTTGGCCTTGACCTGGCCGAGGTGCTGGAGATCGCCCTCGGACGTCTTGCCCCGGTGGATGGCGTCGCCGAGGCCGGCACGCCGTTCGACGCGGGTGAGAGCCCTGAGGCGATCGCCGACTACAATCACCGCATTCGTGAGAGAGGCTGTTTCGGCGACACCTGGCCCGACTAGCCGGCGATGCGGCAGTTCGACGTCGTCCGCAATCCGAAGGCCGAGGGTCAGCCGCACGCCCCTTTTTCGTATCGCTGCAGTCACACCATCTCGATGGCTTCGACACGGTGGTCATCGCCCCGATGATCGAGGCGGCAGCCCGTATTCCGACCCGGGTCGATGTGTCGGTCGAATTCGAAGGCCGCCCGCTGATTGTCGCTGTTTCTGAACTGACCAGCACCGCGCGGGCCGGCCATCTCCGCGTCATCGGCGACCTGAAGCCGCATGAAGACGACATCCGCCGCGCTCTGGAGCGCTTGTTCAGCGGCTTCTGATCGCCTCGACCGCCGTCCAGACCGAATCCACGGGCAGATCAGCCAGGTCCGGCTCGCGCAGGATGGTCACCGGCTGGTCCGGCCGGATCGGGCGCGGGGCGCTGAGGTCGGGGTTGCTGTCGCGGCTGAACAGCACCACCGCCGGGCAGCCCGTCGCCACCACCACGTGCACCGGCCCGGTGTCGTTGCCCACAACGAGCGCCGCGCCGCGGGCGAGGCTGGCGATGTCGGCGATGGTGGTCTTGCCTACCAGACTGACCGCGCCGGGCGCGGCGGCCAGGATCGTCGCCGCCAGGGCCGCCTCCTCCGCGCCATGACCAAGCACCACCGGCGTCATCCCCTGCTCCAGTAGCCGCGCGGCCAGGGCGCCGAACCGGGCCGCCGGCCAGCGCTTGGCCGGGCGGTGCGGCGCCCCGCCGGGGGCCAGCAGGGCGTAGGGCCCTGTCAGGTCGAACTTGCCGGCGTTGCCGGCGAGCCAGCTGACCTCCGGCGGGCCGACCTCGGCGATGCCGGCGATCCTCAGCTGTTCCCGCTGCGAATCCTGGACATGCAGCCGGTCACGCTCGGGACCGGCATAGGCGAAGGCCGCGCCCGGCGCGTTGCCGGACCATTCTGGCCGGTGTGGCCAGAGCAGCTGGAAATAGCGGATCGTCCGGCTCTGGGTCTGCAGGTCGTAAACCCGGTCGAACCGCGCCGCTCTCAACCGGCCAAGCAGCCGCCAGACCGCCGGCAGATCGGTCCAGTCGGGGCGGCCATCGCTCCAGACCTCATCGAACCAGCCCGTGGCCTCGCCCATGGCCACATAGGGCCCGGTGGTCAGCAGGGTGATCTTCGCGTCGGGATGCGCCGCGCGAATGGCCTTCATCGGGCCGCTGGCCTGGACGAAGTCGCCCAGGGCCGACAGCTTGATGACCAGGATGC
>JACRBD010000178.1 GCA_016234625.1 Caulobacterales bacterium
GCATCCCGGTCACTGGCCCTGAACACACCGCGTAGTAGAAGGTTGGGTTCGTCGCCATGAGACACCCGCCCATGAGCGGTGGTATTCCATGAACATGCCCCCGGTCCCGATGGAGCCAGCCGTACCGTTGCCCAGCGTCATCGCCTTGGCGGTCCTGGTTGTGCTCACCGTGATCCTGGTGCAGGGTTCCCGTTCCCGTTCCCACGCCACCCAACGCGGTTGACGCGACCGCCAGCCCGGACGACCGTCCGCGGGAGTTCACAGGCATCGTTCCATCGCCATCCTGATCCTGGCCCTGACGGTCGGATCGGCTGCCCTATCGGCGGCCGAGCCCGCCACGACTGCCAGCAGCCCAGCGCCAGCGAAGGAGGTCAAGCCCTACCCACTGACCACCTGCGTGGTCTCGGGCGACAAGATCGAAGCCGAGGGGTTCATCCGCAAGGTCTACGATGGCCAGGAGATCAAGTTCTGCTGCAAAGACTGCATCAAGGATTTCGAGAATGATCAGGCCAAATACCTCAAGGAGATGACAGATGACTGATCAGGTCGCTGCTGCCAAGGCGCCCGCCAAGGACAAGAAGGCCGACGGCCATGAGCACGCTGGCGAGCATGCGCATGGCGATCATTGAACAGGCTGCCGACGGCCATGTCTGAACAGCGCCATCGCCTGCATGTCGTGGGCATGTCCTGCGCGAACTGCCAACGGCATGTGGTTGAGGCGCTGCGAGCGGTTCCCGGTGTCGTCCAAGCCCGGGTCGATCTCACCGGCGGGCTGGCCGAGGTGACGCATGATGCGCAAGTTACCGCGGCCCAACTGGTCCAGGCGGTGGTCGGGGCGGGGTATACCGCGACCGTGGCGTCCATATCGGAGTGAGCAGTCTGCCGGTCGCGCGTGCTGCCTGCTGCGGCGAAGGCGGATCAGTCTGCCCACGAGAAGCTCTGCACCCCTGGTTGCCGGTTGCCGGCCAGACCGGCAACCAGGGGGTGACGCCTATCCGATCTTCGCGCGGGCAGCTGCTCACTGGCCCAGGGCCTAGAATGCGTCGAATAGCCTTTGCTTGTTCGTCGCGTCGGCAGCTACCGAGAATGCTTCAGCCGCCAGTTTCCGGCAGTGGGACGTGCGCAGCCTTGACCTTCTCCAGATATCTGGTGGGCATCTTGTCGAACTTGTCCTTGCACTCGGAACAGCAGAACTTGACCTCATAGCCGTCCTTCACCTCGTGGAGGATCGGTCCCATGCTGCCCAGCTTCTCGCCTCCGACGACGCAGGTGGTGAACGGGTAGGACTTGGGTTCGTTGGCCGAGGCTGTCCTGGCGCCGGTGCATCCAGCCAGCGTCATGCCGCCCATGATCAGCAGCGACAGTGCAGTGAGCGAGATGATTCGCATACATCCTCCTGGGTTAGTAAGGACGGGCATCGATGGGTGATGCTCTCCCATCAGGAGAACGTCGTCAGGAGGCCGATCGTCTCATCACTCGCACCCTACACTCTACGGATGATCATCCACAGATTCCTTCTCCTCAGGAATACGGACCGACCACCGTAGCGGATTCTGGAACAACGCACCGAAGACGACGAGCCGCATTCCTGCGGCATCGCCGAGCCCCGATCCGGAAAATGACGCTCGAAATGCGACGCCATCCACCGCCAGACGCTGGATGGCATCTGGTGGCACCAGGCGGACCGCATCATTGCCCACTTCCGTCTGGCTCGGGGGACCGCCTGCAACCGGCACCGCCATGCTCACGGTGGTGAGTTGCGGCAGGATGGGTTCAAGGATGGTCGAGGTGGATCGGGCATCCAATTGGAAATCGATGTCGATGTGTCGCCAGGACCGGGCTACTCGCGTGATGAGGATGTCCATGCCGACCTGCCGGTCGCTGGGTGCTGTAGTCGCATCGAACTCAATGGTGCGCGGTGTTCCACAGGCCGACAGCGTGGCAATGGCCGCTACGACTACCACCCAACCCAGCCGCGAGACGAGCCGACGGATCATCTACTCATGCCCGTGGCCGGCGCCCGCCGCCGGCACCAACGGACCGAGATCCGGCATGGCGGCGGGGATGCTCAGGCCGGCCTGAACCAGGGCATCGACCGTGCGTTCCATGGGGTGGCCGACACGACGCTGCAGGTGATATTGCAGATGGGCGCCACCGAGTTGATCGATCACGCGCTGGGCATCCTCCCGATGCCCAGCGCGAGCCAGCGTGACGGCCTGGAGCGCCAGAAGTTCGGCATGCGCGGGATTCAGCCGCAGGCCACGGCCGATGGCGTGGGCCAGATCGGCATCATCGTTCCGACCCAGGGCGGTGTAGGCCAGCAGCAGGGGCGGATAGATGCTGTCCGGTTCGGCGCCGCTGGCGACCAGACCAAGATGCTGGGCGGCATGGAGATCGCCTGTGGCCAGGGCGGCACGGCCGGCGGCGATGAGCGCCCAGAAGGCGCCGGGACGATCACGCAGCACCTCCCAGGCACGCGCGTCCAGTTGCGACGCCGGAGCGAACACGGCCAGGATCACGCCGGCGCTGTCGGGATTCGCCAAGGCGGCCTGTCCATCGGCATCCTCGGGAAACATGGGGTCATGGGCCTGAAACCGGGTCGTGGCGCATACTCGGCCCAGGGCCTGCCAGGCGGGGTCCGGTCCTCCCGCGACCAGCAGGGCAGCGGCCTGGAGCGCCTGCTGCTGGTCGCCATGCCCTACCATGGCGCGCCAGGTCCAGACCAGGGATTCGGCGATCTCGTTGGCCAAGGGATGGGTTCGCCAGGGGACGGTTGGCTGGTCAAGGGCGACGCCGACTGCGGCCAGGGCCTGCCGCCAGTCCACGACCTCAGTGGACCATGGGCCGGTGCGACGGGAGCGCTGCAACAGCCGCGACAAGGCGACACGCTGCTGCGCCACCTGAGCTTGCTGGGTATGGAGATCCTGCGCCACCTGCAGGCGCTCGGCCAGGGCCGTCGCGGCAGGCAGATCGGGGAACTCGCGGCGGATCGGACCGACCTCGGCAAGCGCCAAGCGCACCGCATCGGGCTGGCTGACATCGACCGCCTCGGCGATGCGGCCCACGCGCATCTGTGCCGTTCGGATCGCGTCATGGTGATGCCACCACCAGGCGCCCAGGATGCAGGTTGCCACCGCCAGAGTGGTGATCGCCGTGGCCCGGGCCTGGCGTGACCGGCGTAAGCGCAGCAAAGCCCGTTCCCACGGACCAGCCTCCTGGGCCAGCGTCAGCCCCTCGTCGAGCCAGCGCCGGAGTTCCTCACCGACCTCGGTCGCAGTGGCATACCGTGACGTGGCATCGACACTCAGGCACCGCCGCGCGACCGCGGCGAGGCCACGCGGGACACCACGGGCATCCAGGTGGCTCAGATCCAGCACGCCAGGTGTCGCCAGATTGGGACGGTGGTTACGGCCGGTCAGTACGAGGTGCAACAGTCCACCGAGGGCGAAGACGTCCATGCGTGGGCTGGCTGGCTCGGCCATGAACTGTTCGGGTGCCATCCATCCCGGCGTGCCCATGCAGGCCCCCGCTCCTTCACCGGGATGTACCGCGATCCCCCAATCCAGCACATACACCGCCCCGAAGTCGCCGATGAGGATGTTTCGTGGTGTGAGATCCCGATGCACAATGCTGTTGCTATGGGCGAAGGCGATGGCCTCCACGACCCGGAGGAAGGGCGCGATGAGTCCGAGCGCCGGGAAGCGCTGCCCCTCCACGGCATCGGCCAGGGTGCGGCCAGCCAGACGCTGCATGGTGAATGCCGGCCGACCCTCGGCGCGACCGATGTCATAGACCGGCGGGATGGCCGGATGCACCAGTGCTGCGGTCAAGGCGGCCTCACGACGGAATGCCTGCTCGCGCTGGTAGTAGTCCTCCAGGGTCTCGGTGGGCAGTCGCGGTTTGAGCACCTTGAGCGCCACCACCCGCTTGAGGCTGCGGTCGGTCGCACGGACGACGACCGCCATGCCGCCCTCGCCGATGAGATCCTCGCGTTGCAGGCGGCTCCGCGGCAACTCGCTGCAGAAGGATTCGGTTGGCGGATCGGCGGGGCAATCCAGGTGCAGGCGCGGGAGCGTGGCCTCGGCAGCCGTCAGCACGCGAGTCGCTTCTTCTTCGGGCAACTGCTCCAGCCAGCGATCGACGGCAGTAAAGCGCTCCTGCGGTAATGCGCCGCTGAGGTAGGCGGTCAACTCTTCCGCGGTTGGTGGGGCAGGGCTCATGGCGGGGGTGGGGTGCGAAGGTTGGTTGTCGTGTCTGGATTGCCAGCCGAGCACATGCCGGGGGAGAGCTGACGCGCCCGGGTCATGCGGTCGGTCCCCAGGACACCGACGCGGGGATGACGTGATCCATGCATGAGCATACGGGCAACCACGCGGTGGAAGTCGAGCATATAGGCGTCGAACGCTTGCACAGCGGCATGGTCATCTCCAAGCCGGGCACGCCATGCGGACGGCGAAACCACGGCCTGCAACGCCCCGAATGCCTCCCGGTGATGCGCGGGATCATCCGGAGCGTATTCATCCCGCAGGAATGCAGCGATGTGCTCGACGGTGTCGATCCGGTCCCGGCTGGGGATTATTGCGAAGCGCTCGTGATCGGCATGGACTGCGTCGGGATGCGCATGGGTGTCGGGTGGTCCATCGCCGATGGCCAGGATGCACAACCCCTGGCGGTCGAAGACTACGCTGTGACCATCGGGCGGCATGGGCCTGCGCATGCAGTGGACGATGCGCTCGGCCAGCAATGTCCGTCGGGCATCACTGGAGTCGGCGGGGTCGTTCATGGTATGCCTAGAGTCTCAACGTCATCACGGTCCTCCGTGGTTCATGGTTTTCCCGTCGCAGGCGGATTCCATCCATGCCGTACCCCCACACGTTACCGCATGGGGGTACGACATCGTCAGCTATCCAGGCGGCTCTTCTGCTCGCCTGCCGGTCGGTCGACGACGCCAACCAGGTCCGCGGCATGGAACGTCTGGGTTGGCCCGGACGCCTCACGATCCGCACCGGGAGACGAGATTCATGGGCAACAGCCGTGTCCACCCCCGGACGGCTTGGCTGGGGCTGGCGCAGGCGCCGCGCTGGTGGAATCCGCCGTAGCAGGGGTCGCCGCCGGCGCCGATGACGCAGGCGGTGCCGGCGTGATCGCCGGGGCCGCGTGATGGGGCGGAGCTGCGCTTTCATCGCCGCAGCCGGAGATGGCAACAAGGACCGCCATCGCGGCGGCCAGGGCGAGGATGCGGGTCGTCGGCATGGCGTTCCTCCACGGCGGCGGCAAGAATCCGGGGTTCCGGCAGGCCGCGTGCTCACCAGAAGAACGTCATGCCGCTCGCATCTGTCTCACGATGCAGCCATGCCGGCCGGGTCAGGTCTTGGCGAAGGCGATCAGGCGCTGGAGACGGTCGGCTGCGGTGGCCACTCCATCGGCTGCCGTCCGCACATCGCCAGCGGCTGAACTGGTCGCCGTGGTGGCCGTGGCGACCCCGGCCATGGAGGTAGTGATGTCGCTCGCTCCAGCAGCCGCCACCCCAGCGTTCCGACTGATCTCGGCGGTGGTGGCGGTCTGCTCCTCGATGGCCGCCGCGACCGACACCTGCATCTCGTTGATCCGCCCGATCGTCTGTGCGATGTCCTGCATCGCCCGCGCCGCCTGGACGCTGTCCTGCCGGATCTCCTCTACCATGCGACCGATGTCCGCCGTCCAGTGCGCGGTCTGCTGCGCCAAGGCCTTGACTTCGCCAGCGACCACGGCGAAACCCTTGCCTGATTCACCCGCGCGTGCCGCTTCGATCGTGGCGTTGAGCGCGAGGAGGTTGGTCTTCTCGGCGATCTCGGCGATCGCCTTGAGCACATCCTGGATCTTCTGCGAGGATACGCCGAACTTGGCCACCGAGGCATTGGATGCCTCGGATTGCCGGACCGCCTCGGTGCCGATCGTGTTCACGGCACCGGTGTTCCGGCTGATCTCCTGGATGCTCGCGGTCATCTCCTCGGAACTGGCGGCGATCCCGCCCATGTTGCGGGAGACGGTCCCGACCGCGTCGGTGACCCGGGCGGCCAGTTGTTCCGCGCCCTGGGCGGAATCCGCCAGGCGACCGCTGACCGTCTGCAACTGCGTCGAGGCGCTGGTCAGTGCCTGGGCCTCCTGGCTGACCTGCTGGAAGACGGTGCGGGTCTGGGCGGTCATGGTCCGGATCGCGGTCGCCAGGGCGCCGATCTCATCCTGGCTGTCGACCTGGACCATGGTGGTGTAGTCGCCAGCCGCGACCGCTTCGACGGCCGTCTCGATGCGCCGCAGTGGACGCACCAGGGACCGCGCGAACCACCAACCGCACACGGCGATGATGACGCCGAGGACACCAATGGAGCCGTAGAGCACCACCCGCATCTGCCCGGACTTCTCCCGGGCGAACTCCAGGTTGCCGCGGATCATCTCGACCTTGCCGGTCAACTGAGCATGAGCGGTCTGGTGGACATCGGCGCCCGCCTCGGCGTTGGCAGCGGCATGACCAGCATGGGCGGCACCCGGATCGGCCGGCGCCACATCGTGGGTGGCGTGATCCATGCCCGTGGGCATCGCTCCGTGATCCATGGCGGGCATGGCCACCTGGGCCGGTGGTTCAGGGGCATCCATGCCCGCCTTGTGGCCGCTGCCTTGCAAGACCCCGGCGATGACCTGGTCGATATTGTCCAGTTCGGCGCCTTGCTGGGCGACCAGGCGATCCATGACCAGCGCCAGCGCCAGGAGCGGGAGGATGCTGACGGTGAGGAAGACGACGATCAGCTTGGTCTGGATCCGGCGGAACATGCGGACTCCCGGGTCGGAGGACCGTTACATCGTAGCAGGAGCGGGCGGTGGCGCATCCGGGGGGACTGGGGCGGTTGAGGCCACGTTCTTGGCTTCGCGCTTCAGCTTCGCCTCCCACCACCAGGCGTAGAAGACTGGCACCGAGAAGAGGCTGATCAAATCGGCGATCATCCCGCCGATCACCGGCAAGACCATCGGACGCATCACCTCGGCTCCGCGGCCCTCGCTCCAGAGGATCGGCACCAGCGACAGCAGGGTGGTCAGATTGGTCATCAGGGCCGGACGGCGACGCCGCAGGCCGGCGGTGAAGATGCGTTGGTGCATCTCCTCCAGGTTCCGGGGCGGGATCTTGAACTGTTCGTGGAGGTAGGTGCCCAGGAGGATGCCGTCGTTGAACATCACCCCGAGCAGGACCAGGAAGCCGACGATGACCGCGGTGGTCATCTCCACCCCGGCCAGCCAGACCGCGATGAAGCCGCCGGCGGTGGTGACGGTGACGTTGCAGGAGATGATGATCGAGGTGGTCAGCAGCGACCGGGTGCCCAGGTAGATGAGCACCAGCATGACCCCCATCGCGGCGGCGATCACCCAAGTCATGGTCGCGTCCGCTTTGAGCTTCTGCTCGTAGCTGCCGACCCAGCGGAAGGTGGCGCCCTTGGGGAGGCTCACCTGACCAGCGGCGATGGCGGCGCGAACCTTGCTGTCAGCCTCGCGCACCACGTCGACTTCGGCGCGGCCACGGGCGTTGAGGAGGACATACTGCGTGCGCTTGCCACCCTCGCTGCGGATGGCCATCGGGCCGATGGTGTAGGTCAGGGCGGTAACCGAGGGCTGCGAGGATAGCACATTCAGGTTGCCATGGTGCGGTGTGGCGGTCGTCCGCAGCGGATCATCCCCGGCCGGCAGGGTCACCTCGATGCGATCCGGGGCAAGAACCACGGTGTTGCGCTGGACGGTCAGGGTCTGACCGGGCAGCCAGTCCTTGGCGGCGAGACCATCTTCCAGGGCGATGGTGTGGACGACGGGCACGGCCACCAGGCTCTGCAAGGCGATGGCGCCGTGCTTGCCGGAGCCGATCGGCACCTGCATCAGGCTCATCTCGTCGAAGTCATCACGCCGCTCGCGCAGGTAGCGCAGGCGCACGCCGTAGCGCTGAGTGCCTTCGACCGAGAATGTGACCGGCATGCCGCCCAAGGTCGTCTCCACCGTCTGCATGACCTGTTCGGCGGTGATGCCGAAGCGCGCCATGCGCTCACGGTCAAGGCGGATCTCGGCGTAGGGTTTGCCGCCCTCGCGCTGCATCTGCACATCCGCTGCGCCGGGCACCATTTGCACGACCTTCTCGGCCTGCTCGGCGAAGCGTTCCAACCCCTCGGCGTCGTCACCTAGGACCTGGAGGGCGATCTTCGACTTGATGCCGGTCGAGAGCATGACCACGCGGGTCTCGATCGGCTGCAACCACGACGGGGCAACGCCGGGGATGTCGCTGATCGCCGAGAGCGCCTGGCGGACCTCGGCCAGGGTACGCGGGCGGTGCTCGATCGTGCCATCGCTCCGGGTGATCTCGTGCAGCGGCCATTCGGCGTAGGGCTTGAGGATCACCACCGTCTCGATCATCCCGATCGGCGCAGGATCGAGAGCGGTCTCGGCGCGACCCATCTTGCCCATGATCTGCGCCACCTCGGGGATGGTGCCGATGAGCTGGTTCTGCGTCTTGAGCACGCGCAGCGTCTCGCCCAGGCCGCCGGTGGCGGGAATCGAGGGCATGTAGAGCAGCGACCCTTCATCGAGCGGCGGCAGGAAGCTGGCGCCAATGCCGGGGAAGGCGCGGGTCAGGGCCTTGTCCACCGCAGTGGCAGAGAGATCGCCACCGGCGAGGTGGATGCCCTGCCGCAGCGGCCAGCTGAGGCTCTGCCAGCCCACACCCAGGAGCCAGCCGGTACTAGCGACGACCAGGATGGCGCCGGTGAAGACGAGGCGGTGGCGCTGAATGCGGGTATAGGCCCAATCGTAGGCGACGTGAATGCCGTGGCTGACCGGATTTTCCTCGTAGGAGACCAGGCGTTCACGCCCGAGCCGCCAGACGACGTAGGCGGCCAGCGCACCCAGCAGCGGGCCGACGATGAAGCCGGGGATGGTGATGAACCAGCGATCGTGGTCGAAGTGCAGGGTGATGCCGCCCACGATGAACCAGCCGAAGGTCACACCACCCACCAGGCCAGCGAGGCCAAGAATGATGATCTTGCGCACCTGCCAAGGCGGGAGCAGCAGCCGGCACAGGAGCGGCACCAGGAGCATGCCGAACATCACCGCACCACCGATCGCCAGGGTCTTGGTCACCGCCAAGGGGATGAACAGACGACCTGCCTGATCGGTAAGGACGAAGATGGGCAGGAAGCCGATGATGGTGGTCGCCGCCGCCGTCATCAGGGCGCGGGAGACCTCCTTGGCGCCGGCGATGACCGCCTCGGTCACCTCGGGGTCGAAGGGGTTGCGCGGCGGCTCCAGGCCGGCCTTGTGCCGTCGTTCCTGCAACTCCACCAGATGTTGGGTGATGTTTTCCGTCATCACGATGCCGAAGTCGACCATGACGCCGATGGCGATGGCGATGCCGGCCAGGGACATGATGTTGGCGCTCACCCCCAGGAGGTGCATGGCCAGGAAGGTGGTCAGTACGCCCAGGGGCAGACTGATCGCCACGGTCAGGCTGGCGCGGGCATGGAGCAGGAAGACGACGATCACCAGGACGGTGACGATCAACTCCTCGATCAGGGTATGGGCGAGGGTCTGGTTCGTCTCCAGGATGAGTTGCGAGCGGTCGTAGTACGGGATGGCGGTAAGGCTTTCCTTTGCCAGCGTCGGCGCGAGATCGGCCAGCCGCATCTTCACCGCGTTGATGACCGACTTCGGATCCTCCTTCACCCGCATGGCGACGATGGCGCCGACCTGCTCCTGGTTGCCGTCGGCGAGGATCCCTTGCCGCACCGCGCCGCCGAGGTGGACGGTGGCGATGTCCTTGAGCTTGAGGCCTGCGCTTCGGGCCGCGTTGCCGCGGATGACGATGTCCTCGACGTCCTTGACGTTGCGGACGAAGCCCAAGCCGCGGATCATCGTCTCGATACCGGTCTTTTCGACGCTCATGGCCCCGACATCGCGGCCGGCGCTCTGCACCGCCATCATGAGCATGTCGATGGTGATGCCCTGCTCCTCCAAACGGGTCGGGTCGATGTCGATCTGGTACTCGCGCACCACCCCGCCCACTGGGGCGACCTCGGCCACGCCGGGCACGCCCTTGAGGGCCGGCACCACCACCTGGTCAAGGACATAGCGCTTGGATTCGGTATCGCGTTGGCCCTGGAGACTGAATGCGAAGACCTGACCCATGGCGGTGGCGTCGGGGCCGAGGCGGGCCTGGACGCCGGCGGGCATCAGAGCCTGGACTTGCGACAGGCGCTCCAGGGTGCGGGTCCGGCACTCGTAGAGGTCGCGCTTCTCGTCGAAGATGACGTAGACGTAGCTGCCGCCGTAGAGCGACATGCCGCGCACGGTCTTGACTCCGGGCAAACCCTGGAGTTCGCGGGCGAGGCGGCTGGTGATCTGGAGGTCGACGTCCTCCGGGCTCTTGCCCGGCCACTCGGCCCAGACGATGACCTGGTTGTCCGAAAGGTCGGGGATGGCGTCGACCGGGACGCTCCGCCAGGCCCAGAAGCCGGCGATCACCAGGCTGGCGGCGATGGCCAGGGTGATGAGCGGGTTGCGGATGGCGGCGGCGATCATGGCGGCCTAGTGCTGGTGGGCTGGGGCGGGCGCGGCGGCGCCGACCGGGAACAGGAGCGAGGGGCTGCCGGCAAGCTGCGCCTGGCTGTCGATGAGGAAGCTGCCCTGGGCGGCCACCTGATCGCCGGCCTGGAGTCCAGCCCGGACGACGAAGCGGTCGTTACCGTCCGCATCCTCCAGGCGCTGGCCGAGGGCCACCGGTGCAATGCTGAAGCGCTGGCGGCCATCGGACTCGACCTTCTCCAACTTCCAGACCACGTTGCGCACGCCCGTCGACAGGACCGCGCTGGCGGGCACCAGCGGGAAGCTGCCCCAGGCGGCCTTGTCGTCAGGATCGGCCGGCGTGAGGTCGGGGCCGAGCACGGCCTGGAAGCGGGCGTTGACCAGGCTGCCGGGGAGGAGGCGTTTGTTGGGATCGCGCAGGTGGAGGTGGACCTCGCGGGCGCGGATCTCGGGGTTCAGTTCCGGGGCGACCCAGCTGACCGAGGCGGCCACGTCGGGCAGTTCGCCCAGGTCGTCGCTGGCGATGTGGACCGCCTGCCCTTCACGCAGCATGCGCGCCCGCGGTTCGGGGACATGGATCACCACCATGTATGCGGCAGGGTCGACGAGGCGGATCAGTGGCCGGTCGGGCATGATCTCGGCGCCAATCTTCACCAAACCCTCCTTGCCCATCTCCTCATCAAGGACCACCCGGCCGGCATAGGGGCTGCGGATGCTAACCGTGTCGACCGGGGCGCCTCCTTTGAGGATGGCCTCGGCGACATGCGCCAGGTTCCAGCGGCCGAAGCGGTCGGCGATTGATGCCACCAGCTGCTGGTCGCCGAGCTTCACCGCTGCGGCCAGTTCGCCCTGGGCGGTGAACGCCTCGGGGCGGTAGAGGTCGATGAGCGGATCGCCGACCCGGACGGTGAGGCCCGGATGCAGGGCGCCGCCATAGCGCTTCACGACGCGGCCGGCGATGCGGGCCACCACCACCTGCTCGGTCCGATCATCGTAGCGGGCGGCGCCGTAGGCGCGGATGGTAGCGACTGCGGGGCCAGCCTCGACCGTGGCGAGCTGCACGCCCATGCGCTTGGCCTGTTCGCGGGTGAGTTCACCGGCGGTGACCTTCTGGAGGGTCATGCCGCAGACCGGGCAGGCGCCCGGCTTGGTGCCGACGAAATCCATCATCGGGCAGGCCCAGCGCTCGCCAGTCGGTCCATCGTTGGCCAGCAGGGCCGAACGGCCGAAGAAGGTGCCCTCGGGGACGGCAAGGATGGCGACGAGGCCCAGCACCAAACCGAGGACGCCGGTCATCCACACCTTCCAGCGTCGATCATCACCGCAGCAGGATGCCATGGCTTACTCCACGACCTGGTTCTTGAGGGCGGCCTCCCCGTACTTGGTCGGGTCGGCCTGGAATTTCGCCGGGCAGGTCTTGCAGCCGAAACCGATCTGTTTGCCTTTGTACGCGATGGTGCCCAGCTTGGGATCGACTGGCATGCCGCAGATGGCGCAGATCGTGTTGACGGCGGCTGTAGGTGCAGCCGGTGCCGGTGCAGCAGCATGGTCGTGCTGGTGGCTGGCGGGAGCCGGCGCCGGGGTTGCCGGTGCATCGGCCGGAGCCGGAGCGGCCGCAGGCGGCATGGCCATGCCGCCATGGCCGCTGTGGTCCATGGGCGCCGGACTGCTCGGCGCAGGAGCGGCATCGCCGTGTCCAGCATGCCCGGCAGGTGCTCCACTGGCATCGTAAGCCGTTGCCGGCGCAGCCGACGCGGCGCCGGGGGCCGGATGCCCTTCGTGCCCTTCATAGGGCTTGTGGCTGCCGGTACGCAGGATCACCGCGATCAGGGCGCCAACAGCGAAGGTGACGATAAAGACGACCAGGTGGCGGGTCATGGCTGGTTCCGATCAAGAGGGACGGTCGAGAGGTCGGGCGGGGCGAGGCGCCAGAGGCCAGCTTCGGCCTGGCGAGCGGTGGCTTCGGCTTCGATCACCATGCGCTCGGCGTCGCTGAGCCGGTCGAGGACATCGAGGACCGAGATCATGTTGGCACCATTCGGCGCCCCGGCCGAGCGCAGCATGCTGTCATACTCGGCATCGAGCCGCGTCTTGGTCTCCTGGGCGGCATTGCGCGCCGTCGTGGCGACGGTGGTGGCGCGCTCGGCGCGGCCCAGGAGCGACGCCATGCGGAACTTCCAGCCAGCAGCCTCGTGACGCGCCGCACGCCGACGGGCATAGGCGGCATCCTCCAGCTTCTCCGACGCGCCTTGCCACACCGGGATCGACATGCGGAACTCCAGGCCGACCGTGTTCATCGGATCGCCCGGCTGCTGCTCACGCTCGTAGCGCAAACCGACCGCGGTCTCGGGGTAACGGCTGGCGCGGGCCTCCTGGAACATGGCTTCGGCCTCGGCGCTCTTGGCCTGGGCGGCGAGGACGCCAGGGACGCGCTCGACCACGATGGCGGCGCGATCCGGGGCGGTGAAGGGTGGCAGCGCCACGTCGGGCGCCAAGCCCAGCCGGCCGCGCACCTCCTGCTCGGCATCGGTAACCATGCGGCGCATGGTGTCGCGTTCGACCGCGAGGGCGGCCAGGCGGCTCTGCACCCCGAGTTGATCGGCGATCGAACCCCCACCGGCGGCGACCCGGGCGGCGATGGTGGTCTGGATGGCGGTGGCGCGGGTGATCTGGCCTTCGACCACGGCGAGCTTGGCGCGTGCCGCCTCGGCTTCGGCCAGCATGGTCGCCACCTCGGCGGCGGTCTCGCCCAGCATGTCCTGCAGGTCGGCCTCGCTCATGGCCGTCTCGGCCGAGGCCTTGGCGCGCATGGCGTCCCGCTCGCCCCAACGCGGCAGCGGCTGCTCCAATGTCAGGTCATACATCGGCCAGCGATCCATGCTGGTCGACTTGCGGGCATAACCGGCACCGAGCATCGGATCGGGCAGACGGCCGGCGGCGCCGGCAGCACGGCGGGCAGCGAGAATGCGTTCCTGGGCGGCCTGGATGGCCGGAGCCCGGGCCAGACTGCGGAGGAAGGGTGCCTGCGCGGAATCTTGTCCGGCCTGGGCGGCTGTGGCGACAAGGGGGGCCGTCTGCGCTGGCGTCTGCGGTTCCGCAGCGGCGCACACGACAAGTCCGGCAGTGAGGAGGATGCAGGTGCGCATGGTGCAGCGGGTGGTTGGGGTGGATGGAATCGGGAATGGGTCAGGCCATTCCCCCTCTGGCGTCGGGTGTTCCCTACCCACTTCGCCAGAGGGGGCGGCCCATGCGTCCGTCACGTCTGCCTATTGACGTAACGTCCTGGTCTACGGCAGATTACTTCCAGTTGGTCTTCGGACCGGGGGCGTTCTTGCCGAAACGAGGCTTCAGCGCGGCCACGGGGTCCTTCTTGAACTCGGTGCAGCATTCGGTCGAGCACATGGCGAGGCGGAACTGCTTGGCCTCCGCCCCTTCTCCAACCGTGATGAGCACGGTGGGAGCCTTGGCCATGTCGGCCTCCTTCATCTCCTTGCCATCCATGGGGCAGATGGTGTTGATGATCGGGGCCGCGGTGGCCGCAGCGGCCGCGTGGTCGTGGCCTTCTGCGGCGCCCAGGGTCATCGGGGCGGCCAGAGCAGCGATCAGGGCCAGGGTGGTGGGGAGGTGGAGCATCGCCATGAGGTGGTTCCTATGGACGGGTGGTGCGTATCGGCGCCGAAGTACCTTCGGCTGGAATCCGTTGAGCAGAATAACCCTACATCAGGGACTTTCCTAAGTCCACAGCCGACCAACCGCCCAGGAAAGGTTGGCTCGTATGGGTTTAATGGTGGCTATGCCCGCCGCCGCCACCGGATCCATAGTTGGACCCTCCGCCGCTATCACGCGGGAGGTCGCAGCCCGCCAGGGCCAGGATGGCCGCCAGGGCGAGGAGGACGCCGAGGAACGTCCAGGGGGCACGGAGTCCGACTGCAGCGGAAATCGAGCGGGAGGTCATCGGTGGTCCTCAGTGGTGGTGGGCGCCGTGGCCGGCGTCAGTGGCGGCCGGCTTGGCGTCCTTGGCCTTCGCCGCTTCGGCCTCTTCGATCTTCTTGATGAACTTGGCGGAGTCCTTGTCGAAGTCCTTGATGCAACCCTTGCAGCAGAACTTGATCTCGCGGCCTTCGCGGACCACGGTCACGGCCCCGCCCATGCCGCCCAGCTTGTCGCCGGAGACGATGCAGGTGTCGAGGACGTAGGGCTTCGGCTTGGGGGCATCGCCAGCCGCATCGGCAGCGAAGCCGGCCGCGGCCAAGGCGACCAGCAGGGTGGAGGAGAGGATGTGGCGCATGGGTGGTCCTTGTGGGGGTTCAATCCAGAACGTCATGACCGAGCCGACTGTTTCACGAAACCCTGGCGAGGGCTTCGACGGACGGCGGAATCTGGTCCCGGCCTTCACTAACGTCACCGAATCCCGATCTGTCTCATGCGAATTCACGCGACAGAGAAGTGAGACAGCGGCATATCTCGGAACGTTTTTACTACAAGAAGCCCCTCCCACCTCTCTCTCCCACCCTGGAGCCAGCCATGCGTATCGCCCTCGTCCTGCCCGCTCTGCTCACCCTCATCACTGCCGTCCCCATGGCCATGGCCGGCGAGGTGACGACCGATGCGACCACCGCGACCAAGCCCTGGTACATCGGTCCCAAGGGTGGCGATACCCGCAAGGGGCACACCGCCTCCCCGAGTGAACTATGGACCTCTGTCCACGGCAATGCCCCGGCAGCGGCGGTCGCAGCGTCCCCGAAGCCGTGGTACATCGGCCCCAAGGGTGGCGACACCCGCAAGGGCCACTCGCCGTCACCCAGCGAACTGTGGGTCGCTGTCCATGGCAATGATCCAGCTCCGGCGGTGGAGAGCGCCGCTGCAACCCCGAAGCCGTGGTACATCGGTCCCAAGGGCGGCGACACCCGCAAGGGCGCTTTCCGCCGCTGATCATCACCAACCTTTCCACAACCACACGCTCTCGGAATCCGCCATGCACCTCTCCATCCTCCCCGCCCTCCTCCTCGTTACCGCTGCCGTGGGCTCCGCCCCGGCGGCCGAGGGGACCATGCCGTCCACCTGCACCACCTCGTGTGCTGCCTGCCTTCGGGCTACTCCGCAGCAGACTGACACGCAGTCCGCTACGGCGCCTAAGCCGTGGTACATCGGTCCCAAGGGCGGTGACATCCGTAAGGGCCACTCGCCATCGCCCAGCGAACTGTGGGCCGCCATCCACGGCAACGATCCGGCACCCACGACCCAGGACGTCACCGCGGCACCTAAGCCCTGGTATATCGGCCCCAAGGGCGGCGACACCCGCAAGGGGCACACACCGTCGCCCAGCGAACTTTGGGCGGCAGCGAATGCCAATGTGAAGCC
>JACRBD010000179.1 GCA_016234625.1 Caulobacterales bacterium
AGGTTGCCCTTCTCCATGTCGCCATCGCAGGTGCCCAGGGTGATCAGGATCGCCCGCAGCTTCTTCACATAGGCCGCCGCGTCCTCCGGCGAGCGCATGTCGGGCATGGAGACGATCTCCATCAGCGCCGTGCCCGAGCGGTTGAGGTCGACGTAGGTCTCGTTGGGCGACAGGTCGTGGATCGACTTGCCGGCGTCCTGTTCCAGGTGCAGCCGCTCGATGCGCACGTCGAAGCTGGAGCCGTCGTCGCGGTCCACATGGACCAGGCCCTCGCCAACGATCGGCGATTTGAACTGGCTGATCTGATAGCCCTGCGGCAGATCGGGATAGAAGTAGTTCTTCCGGTCGAAGGTGCTCTTCAGATTGATCTTCGCCTTCAGGCCCAGGCCCGTGCGGACGGCCTGTTCGACGCAGTATTTGTTGAGCACCGGCAGCATGCCGGGCATGGCCGCGTCGACCAGGCTGACCTGCTCGTTGGGACCGGCGCCGAAGCCGACGGCCGCGCCGCTGAACAGTTTGGAGTTGCTGGCCACCTGGGCGTGGACCTCCAGGCCGAGGACGATTTCCCAGGGGCCGGTGCGGCCTTGAATGGTTGTGGCAGAGTCGGACATGGACGGTTCCATACAACGGCTCGCGCCAGGACGGGAGAGCCGATGCGTACCCATCGACCGTTTGGTAACCCGGGTTGGCGCGCTACCCGTTTCAGGTGCGACCGATTGCCCACCGGATGACCGTCTACGCCGCCAGGTAATCCAACGGGTAACCAATGGGCGCCTAGGATCGGCCCGATAGATGGGACGATTCCGCGATGCTTGCCGTTCTCTCCTGCTTGCACCAGCAACATGACTTGCGACTTGTTCTTGTCGCGGCGGCGATTTGCCTGGTTTCAACTCTGACGGCCTTCAACCTTTACGGTCGCGCCCTCAGAACTGACGGAGCGCTGCGCTACTGCTGGGTCGGACTCGCGGGTTTCATCGCCGGCAGCGGCGTGTGGGCGACCCACTTCATCGCCATGCTCGCCTATCAGCCGGATCTGATGGTTGGTTACGACCTCGCCGGCACGGTCGTCTCCCTGGTCATCTCCGTCGCCGCCCTGTCGGTGGCCTTCGCCATTCCGGCCGCATGGCCCCGCCCGGCGATCTTCGCCCCGGCGGGCGGGCTCGCCGGACTGGGCGTAGGGGCCATGCACTTCACCGGCATGACCGCGGTCAGCATGCCGGCCCAGATCATCTGGCAGCAGGGATACGTCGCCGCCTCGCTGATCGTTGGCGCGCTGCTGGCCTCGGCGGCCTTCTTCGTTTTCGCCCGTCGCCCGACGATGCGCTGGCGGACCGGCGGGGCCCTGCTGTTCGTGGCGGCGATCGTCGCCCTGCACTTCACCGCCATGACGGCGGTGACCCTGCTGCCCGACGCGACCATAATCGTGCCTGACCGCGTAATGGACCGGGGCGGCCTGGCCATGGTGACCGCGGCCCTGGCGGGCATGCTGCTGTTCGCCTGCATGACCCTGCTGTGGGTCGAGACCCAGAGCCAGCGCGCCACCCTCTACAGCCTGCGCTCGTCGCTGGACGCCATGCCAGCGGGCCTGGCCTTCTTTGATCGCTCGGACCGGCTGGTGGTCTGGAACAAGGCCTTCGCCCGGCTGGTGCGTCTGCGGCACATCCGCCCGGGCGTGGGCATGAGCCAGCACGTCCTGCTGAACGCCGCCTTCGGCGCCGATCGCGCCGAACGTCAGGACATCTCCGGCCGCACCGAATACGTCACCCGCGAGCAACGCTGGCCTGGCGGCCTGTGGATCCACGCCGAGGCCGGGCCCACGCCCGACGGCGGCGGGGTGATCATCCTGACCGACACCACCGAGCGGAGGGAGCATGAGCAGGCACTCGCCGCCGCCCGCGACCAGGCCGAGGCGGCCAACCGGGCCAAGAGCGAATTCCTGGCCAACATGAGCCACGAGATCCGCACGCCGCTCAACGGAGTCATCGGCGTGGCCGACCTGCTGGCGCGCGACAGCCTGACCCCGCACCAGAGCGAGCTGGTGGAGATGATCCGCTCGTCCAGCGCCTCCCTCAACCGGCTGCTGAGCGACATCCTCGACCTGGCGCGGATCGAGACCGGCAAGCTGGAGATCACCCACGAGCCCTTCCACCTGGCCGAGGCCGTGCGCTCTGCCGCGGCCCTGTTCGCCATCCGGGCCGAGGAGAAGGGCATCGCCTTCAAGCTCCAGATCGACCCGGCGGCCGAGATCCTTGTGGAAGGCGATCCGGTCCGGCTGAAGCAGATTCTCGGCAATCTGATGAGCAACGCGATCAAGTTTACCGAGGCCGGCGCCGTGCGGGTGACCGTCGACCGGCCGGGCGGAGCCGGTCCGTTCCGGTTCGTGGTGCGCGACAGCGGGCCAGGTTTCGACGAGGCGACGCGCGCGCGTCTGTTCCACCGCTTCGAACGGGCCGACGGCTCGATCACCCGCCGCTACGGCGGCAGCGGCCTGGGCCTGGCCATCTGCCGCGAACTGGCCGAGTTGCTCGGCGGCGAGCTGAGCTGTGTCAGCCAGCCGGGCGATGGGGCCAGCTTCACCCTCGAACTCGCGCTCGCCGCCGCCGCCGACCAGCATCGTGTCGACCGGGACGAGACCGATCCCGCCGCCGCGATCCAGAAGGCCCTGCGCATCCTGGTGGTCGACGACCATCCCAACAACCGCCGCTTCCTGGAGATTCTGCTGGGCGGAGCCGGCATCGAGGTGGTCTGCGCCGACAACGGCCGTGATGGCGTCGCCACCTGGCGCGCGGGCGGCTTCGACGCGGTGCTGATGGACATGCAGATGCCGGTGCTCGACGGCCTGGCCGCCACCCGCGAGATGCGCGCCCGCGAACAGGCCCTGGGCCTGCCGCACACGCCGGTGATCATGGTCTCGGCCAACGCCCTGGCCGAACATGTGGACGCCAGCAAAGCCGCCGGCGCCGACCTGCACATCTCCAAGCCGATCGTCGCGGCGGAACTGTTCGACGCCCTCGGCGCGCTGGAAACGGTGAAAGCGGTGCGGTCGGCGGCTTAGGCGCCTACCACCACTTCTCCGCCTTGCCCCGGAACGCCGCGGCCTTCTCCAGCGCGCCGGCGACCGAGAACACCGTCCCCTCGTCCAGCGCCTTGCCGATCACCTGCAGGCCCAGCGGCAGGCCGCCGGCGTCCAGACCCGCCGGCACGCTGATCGACGGCAGGCCGGCCAGGTTGGTGGTCACCGTGAAGACGTCGTTGAGATACATGGCGATCGGGTCGGCGTTGCGCTCGCCCAGAGCGAAGGCCGCCGACGGGGCCGTCGGAGTCAGCAACACATCGCAAGTTTGCCAGGCCCGGTCGAAGTCATCGGCGATGCGCCGGCGGACCTTCTGGGCCTTGAGGTAGTAGGCGTCGTAGTAGCCGGCGCTGAGCACATAGGTGCCGATCAGGATGCGCCGCTTGACCTCGTCGCCGAAGCCCTCGGCGCGGCTGTTCTCATAGACCTCGGTCAGGCTCTTGCCCGCCCCGCGGTGGCCGTAGCGCATGCCGTCGTAGCGGGCGAGGTTCGACGAGGCCTCGGCCGGGGCCACGATGTAATAGGCCGGCAGGGCGTATTTGGTGTGCGGCAGCGAGACCTCGACGATCTCCGCCCCGGCCTCCTTCAGCCAGTCGATGCCGTCCTGCCAGAGCTTCTCGATCTCGGCCGGCATGCCGTCGACGCGGTACTCCTTCGGCACCCCGACCCGCAGGCCCTTGACCGACTTGCCGACGAACGGGGCGAAGTCGGGGGTCTCGACGTCCAGGCTGGTGGAGTCCTTGGGGTCGTGGCTGGCCATGACGCTGAGCATGATGGCCGCATCCTCGACGGTCTTGGCGATCGGCCCGGCCTGGTCCAGCGAGCTGGCGAAGGCCACCACGCCCCAGCGCGAGCAGCGGCCATAGGTCGGCTTGATACCGACCGTGCCGGTAAAGGCCGCCGGCTGGCGGATCGAGCCGCCGGTGTCGGTCGCCGTGGCGCCCAGGCAGATGTCGGCCGCCACCGCCGCCGCCGAGCCGCCCGACGAGCCGCCGGGGGTCAGGGCGCGGTTGCCGCCGCTGGCCGACTTCCACGGGTTGATGACGTTGCCGAAGGCGCTGGTCTCGTTGGACGAGCCCATGGCGAACTCGTCCATGTTCAGCTTGCCCAGCATCACCGCCCCGGCGCCGAACAGGTTGGCGGTGACCGTGGACTCGTACTGGGGCACGAAGTTGCCAAGGATCCTCGAAGCGGCCGTCGAGCGGACGCCCTGCGTGCAGAACAGATCCTTGATGCCCAGCGGCGCGCCTTCAAGCCGGCCGGCCTCGCCCCGGGCGATGCGGCCATCGGCGGCGGCGGCCATCTCCAGCGCCTTGTCCGGCGTCTCCAGCACGAAAGCGTTCAGCGGCCGCGCGGCCTCGACCGCGGCGATGTGGGCGCGGGTGATCTCGGTGGCGGAGAACTGCTTGGCCTTCAGGCCGTCAAGCGCGGCCTTGAGGGTGAGTGAGGTAAGCTCGGACATCAGATCGCACCCCCAACCGTCCTGGCCCGGCTTGTGCGGGCCACCCAAGCACGGGGTGCTTGCCGGTTGGCATCGAGGTCTTGGGTGGCCCGGACAAGCCGGGCCATGACGAAGTAGTTGGAAGCGGAAGCGATCATCACTCGACCACCTTCGGCACCACGAAAAAGCCGTCCACCGACTTGGGCGCGTTGGCCAGCACCCTGGCGGCGTCGCCGCCGTCGTTGACCACGTCCTCGCGCAGGGGCGCGGCCATGGCCACGGCGGAGGTCATCGGCTCGACCCCGTCGGTGTCGACCTCGTTGAGCTGCTCGATCCACGCGATGATGCCGTTCAGCTCGGCGGCCAGCGACTCCAGTCGCGCCTCCGGTTCAGCGATGCGGGCGAGCCGGGCGACCTTGCGGACGGTCGCGGCGTCGATGGCCATCGTGGCCTCCTTTGTTTCGAGACTGGGGTTAGCCGCCCGGACACCCAAAATGCAAGCTGTTCGGCCCTTTCAGCCTCATCACGACAGCCTCCGCCCCATCCTTGTCATCCCGGACGGCCCGAAGGGACGATCCGGGACCCAGATCGAATCCCAGCCGAAACTGGGTCCCGGCTCTCCGCTGCGCTGCGGCCGGGATGACAGTATGAGGTGGTGTAGGAAGACAGTATGAGACGTCCATGCCCGTCCTCGACCTCCTCGACCTGCCCGCCGCCCTGCCGCCCTACGCGCCGGTGGTCGGCCTCGATCCCGGCGAGAAGACCATCGGGGTGGCGGTGTCCGACGTGACCCGCACGGTGGCGAGCCCCCTGGACCTGATCCACCGCACCAAATTCACCGACGACGCGGCGCAGCTGTTCAGGCTGATGGAGAGCCGCGGCGCGATGGGTATCGTCATCGGCCTGCCGGTCAACATGGACGGGACCGAGGGCGTCCGCTGCCAGTCCAACCGCGCCCTGGCGCGCAACCTGCTGCGCCTGAAGGACATCCCAATCGCCTTCTGGGACGAGCGGCTGTCGACCGCGGCGGTGACCCGGGTGCTGATCGAGGAGCACGATGTGAACCGCAAGCGGCGCGCCGAGGTGGTCGACAAGATGGCGGCGGCCTGGATCCTCCAGGGCGCGCTGGAGCGGCTGCGGAACGCGGGCGCATGACCGCCATCCTGCTGGGGGTCCTCCCCGTCTTCGCCATGATCGCCCTGGGCTGGGGCCTGAAGGCTTCGAAGTTCATCCCGGAGGCCAGCTGGCCGCCGATCGAGCGGCTGACCTATTTCGTCTTCTATCCGGGCTTCCTGATGCCAGCGGTGTGGAAGGCCGACTTTGGCAGCCTGTCGGCCGGGCCGCTGGGCATCGCGACGGTGGGGGCGATCGTCATCGTCTCTCTGGCGGTGCTGGCGGCCAAACCGCTGCTGCGCATCTCCGACCCCAGCTACACCAGCGTGTTCCAGGGCTGCCTGCGCTGGAACACCTTCGTCTTCCTGCCCCTGGCGGCCCTGGTGTTCGGACCGGAGGGCGCGGGGCTGGGGGCGATGATCATGGGCGCCATGATCCCGGCCATCAACGTCATCTGTGTGCTGGTGATGAGCAGATGGGGCGACGGCCAGGGCGGCGGCTGGCGCACGGCCCTGCGCGGCCTGGCGCAGAACCCGGTGCTGTGGGGCTGCGCCGTGGGCGCACTGTTCAACGTGCTTCACGTGCCGAAAATCCCGGTGGTCATGAGCACCATCGACCTGCTCTCCACCGCCGCCCTGACCATGGGGCTGGTGGTGGCGGGCGCGGGTCTCAGTTTCGGCTATGTGCACAGCCGCCGGTGGCTGATCGCATCGGTCAGCGCGGTCAAGCTGCTGGTCCTGCCGGTGCTGATGTGGGGCCTCTGCCGTCTGGCCGGCGGCGATGAGACCGCCCAGGGCGTGGCCCTGCTGGTCGGTTCAGCGCCGGGCGCGGCGGCGTCTTACGTGCTGGCCCGCCAGATGGGCGGCGACGCGCCCCTGATGGCGGGGATCGTCGCGTTCACGACGGCGGCGAGCCTGGTGACGATCCCGGTGCTGCTGGTGGTTTTTCACATTTCCTGACCCTCTCCCAGCGGGAGAGGGAGGGGCCCATCCTGCGCCGCAGGATGGGAGGGTGAGGGCGTTACGGCATAGACCGCCCCAGCTCCGCGAGGATGCCGTCCAGCACGCGATGAGGCTCGGCGAGCATGACCTCGTTGTCGAACCTCACGACATGCCAGCCGAGCGAGCGCAGCACATCCGTCCGTCGCTGGTCCTGCTCGAACCGATCCTCGTGAACAGCCCCGTCGAGCTCGACGATCAGTCGCGCGTCAAAACAGGCGAAGTCGGCGATATAACGGTCGATGGGGACCTGGCGGCGGAACTTGAGGCCCGCGAGCTTGCGACCGCGCAGAAGTTGCCAGAGTTTTCCTTCCGCGAAGGTCTGGAAGCTGCGGAGCTCGCGCGCCTTGTCGATGCGATCCATGGTGGTGTTTTACATTTTTCGCGCAGATTTGCAATCCACGGGCGTTCTATCGGCTTCGCCCGTAACCCCTCACCCTCCCATCGCTTCGCGACGGGCCCCTCCCTCTCCCGCTGGGAGAGGGAATCTGTTGGCGCCCCTGCGCTGTTCGCCTATGACCACGGCTTATGACGGCTTTCGCCCCGGGTATCGATGAGGTCCGCGCACGGACCTTCCCCTTCCCCCGCCGTCATTTTCTCTCCGCCATGGATCTCAACGTCGTCGAGGCGCAGCAGCTGCTCGACCTGGCCGACGGCTTCGTGGCGCTGAACCGGCAGACCACCAAGAAGCTCGACCTGCTCAAGGGTCGCACCCTGATGAACCTGTTCTTCGAGAACTCCACCCGCACCCAGGCCAGTTTCGAGCTGGCCGGCAAGCGGCTGGGCGCTGACGTGATGAACATGAGCGTCAAGACCAGTTCGGTGGCCAAGGGCGAGACCCTGATCGACACGGCGGTGACGCTCAACGCCATGCAGCCGGACCTGCTGGTGATCCGCCACGCCTCCTCCGGCGCCGCGGCCCTGCTGTCGCAGAAGGTCGGCTGCAGCGTGATCAACGCCGGCGACGGCCAGCATGAACATCCCACGCAAGCGCTGCTCGACGCTCTCTCCATGCGCCGGGCCTTCGGCCATGTGGCCGGCCTGACCGTGGCCATCTGCGGCGACGTGATGCACAGCCGGGTGGCGCGCTCAAACGTCAATCTTCTCAACATCTTGGGCGCGGAAGTTCGTCTGGTCGGGCCACCGACCCTGATGCCCGCAGGGGCCGAACACTGGGGCGCCACGGTCTATCACGACCTGGAAAAGGGCATCGCCGGGGCCGACGTGGTGATGATGCTGCGGCTGCAGCTGGAGCGGATGCAGGGGGCGCTGGTCCCCTCGACCCGCGAGTATTTCCGCTTCTGGGGCCTCGACCGCGAGAAGCTCAAGGCGGCCTCCGACGGCGTGCGCGTCATGCATCCCGGACCGATGAACCGCGGCGTGGAGATCGACTCCGACGTGGCCGACGACCCGGCCGTCAGCCTGATCCAGGACCAGGTGGAGATGGGTGTCGCCGCCCGCATGGCCGTGCTGGCGTCCCTGTCGGCCCGGCTGGACAACCACTGATGGCCCGCGCGCGCCCGATCGCCTTCCAGAACGCCCGACTGGTGGACCCTGAGAGCCGTTACGACGGTCCCGGCGCCCTGGTGGTCAAGGACGGCGCCATCGCCGACGTCTCGAAGGGCAAGGATTTCAGCGCCCTGTCCGGCGATGTTCAGGTCATCGACTGCGGCGGTGGCCTGCTGGCGCCTGGCCTGATCGACCTGCGGGTCAAGACCGGCGAACCCGGCTCGGAGACGAAAGAGACCCTGCGTTCGGCCGCCCTGGCCGCCGCGGCCGGCGGGGTGACCAGCTTCGTGGTCCAGCCGGACACCGATCCGGCGGTCGACGACCCGTCGGTGGTCGATTTCATCCTGCGCCGGGCCCGCGATATCGAGGCAGCCAATATCCTCTGCGCCGGCGCCGCGACCAAGGGGCTGAAGGGCGGCGAGATCGCCGAGATCGGCCTGATGCGCGAGGCCGGCTGCGTCTATGTCACCGACGTCGATCACGCGGTGGTCGATAGCCGGGTCCTGCGGCGGGTGATGGCCTATGCCCGCACCTTCGACATGGCGGTGGCGCACCGGCCCTCCGATCCCTGGCTGACCAAGGGCGCGGCGGCCACCGAGGGCGAGTTCGCCGGCCGGCTGGGCCTGCCGACGGGGCCGGTGATGGCCGAACGGATCGGGCTGGAGCGGGACCTGGCCCTGGCCGAACTGACCGGCGCGCGGCTGCTGGTCGACCAGATCACCAGCGCCGGGGCGCTCGAGGCCCTCGCCCGCGCCAAGGCGCGCGGGGTGAAAGTCATGGCCACCGCCTCGATCAACCACCTGAGCTTCAACGAGCTGGACATCGGCGACTACCGCACCTTCGCCAGGCTCGACCCGCCCCTGCGATCCGAGGACGACCGCCAGGCGCTGATCGAGGCCCTGGCCTCCGGCCTGGTGGACATTGTCGTCTCGGCCCACGCTCCGGCTCCGGCCGAGGACAAACGCCTGCCCTATGACGAGGCGGCGCCCGGAGGGGTGGGTCTGGAGACCCTGCTGCCGGCCCTGCTGGCCTTCCACCACGACGAGCGCGTGCCGCTGATCGACCTGATCCGCGCCGTGACCCTGGCCCCGGCGCGATTCCTGGGGATCAACAGCGGCCGGCTGGCCCCCGGCGCGCCGGCCGACCTGGTGCTCTGCGACCTGGGCGCCCCGGTGATCATCGACGCCGACCGGCTGGTGTCGAAATCCAAGAACTCTCCCTTCGACGGGCGGCGCCTGCAGGGCCAGGTGCTGCGCACGATGGTCGCCGGCAAGGTCGTGTTCCGGGCGGCGGAGTAGGCAATTCGGTGACAGTTTACGAATTGGGTGTCCGCGCCTGTTGAGCCGATGGGGCTCGCCCAATTCGTAAACTGTCACCGAATTGCCCGCCACATGGAGTAGACCATGCCCCGATCGCTGGCCCTCGCCCTGATGATCACCGACTGGCTGTTCATCGCCTACTGGGCGGCGTCCGGCCTGGACAAGGCCGGGCTGGTCCAGATCCCCGCCGACCTGCTCTACGCCAACGCCCATGATCCCCGGGTGGTCGCATGGAACTGGTCGTTCCTTCCGCTCGATATCGCCTTCTCGGTGATCGGACTGGCGGCTGTGGCGGCGAGCCGGCGGGACAAACCGGTCTGGCGACCGCTGGCCTTGATCTCGCTGATCCTGACCATGGTCGCCGGCGGCATGGCGGTGGCCTACTGGACCCTGCTGGGCGAATTCGACCCGGCCTGGTTCCTGCCCAATCTGGCCCTGCTGCTGTGGCCGCTGGCCTTCCTGCCGAGGCTGATCGGCGAGCTCGCCTCAGAGCATGACTCAGGGTCCGACGCGGTTTAGCGTCAAAGGGACTACACAAGCACAACTATAACGGGTATTGGGGGCGGTTATGGACTCACTCGTGGACGCGGTCTGGCTGACCATTGGGTTGACGGTCGTCGGGGGCTACCTCCTCGGCTCGATCCCGTTCGGGCTGATCGCCACGCGCCTGGGCGGCGCCGGCGACATCCGCAAGATCGGCTCGGGCAACATCGGGATGACCAATGTGCTGCGCACCGGCCGCAAGGATCTGGCGGCCATCACCCTGGTCGGCGATGCCGGCAAGGGGGCGGTGGCGGTGCTGCTGGCCCATCTGCTGACCCACGGCAACCCGGCCATGGTCGCGCTCGCCGGCGGCAGCGCCTTCGTCGGCCACCTGTTCCCGGTCTGGCTGAAGTTCAACGGCGGCAAGGGGGTCGCGACCTTCTACGGCGTGCTGCTGTCGGCCGCCTTCCCGGTCGGCGCCCTGGCGGCCCTGACCTGGATCGCCATGGTCTTCCTGTTCCGCATGTCGTCCCTCGCGGCCCTGACGGCTGCGGCGCTGGCGCCCCTGTTCGCCTTCTCGCTGGACGCGCCGCGGCCGATCGTGGTGCTGGCGGCCGTCATGGCGGTGCTGATCTACATCCGCCATCACGAGAACATCCGCCGGCTGCTCAAGGGCGAAGAGCCCCGCATCGGCGCCAAGAAGGCGGAGGCCGCACCCCCGTCTCCCGACACGTGACGGCCGGGCCGCTGTCCGACGCGGAACGGGTCGCCTGGCTGCGTCTGGCCAGGACCCCGAACGTCGGACCGGTGGCCTTCGAACATCTGTTGCAGCGCTGCGGCTCGGCCGTGAAGGCGGTGGACGCCCTGCCCGATCTGGCGCGGCGTTCCGTCAACATTCCCACCCGAGCCGAGGCCGAACGCGAGCTTGAAGCCGGCGACCGTCTCGGCGCGACGCTGATCTGCGGCGCCGAGCCGGCCTTCCCGCCCCTGCTGGCCGCCCTCGACCCGCCGCCGCCCCTGATCTGGGTGCTGGGCGACGCAGGCCTGCTGCCCTGCTCCGCCGTCGCCATTGTCGGCGCCCGGGTGGCCTCCGCCGCCGGACAACGGTTCGCCCGGGGTCTCGCCGCCGAACTGGGGCAGGCGGGCCGACTGATCGTCTCGGGACTGGCCCGGGGCATCGACGGGGCCGCCCACGAGGGCTCCCTTCCCACCGGCACGGTCGCCGTCCTCGGCGGCGGGGTCGGCGACATCTATCCGCCGGAGCACGCCGGCCTGCACGCGGCCATCGCCGAGCGCGGGGCGATCGTCTCGGAGAGCCCGCCCGACCACCGCGCCCAGGCCCGCGACTTCCCGCGCCGCAACCGGCTGATCAGCGGCCTGTCACTGGCGGTGGTGGTCGTGGAGGCGGAGCTCAAGTCCGGCTCCTTGATCACCGCCCGGCTGGCCGCCGAACAGGGCCGCGAGGTGCTGGCCGTGCCCGGCTCGCCACTGGACCCCAGGGCGCGAGGGACCAACGACCTGCTGCGCCAGGGCGCCACGGTCTGCGAGGGCGCCGAGGACGTCCTGAGGGAGCTGAACGGCCTGGGCGGCCTGCGCGAGCGGGAGCGGCGGCCGTGGACCGGACCGGCGCAGCCGCCGCCCGACGGCCTGCGCGACCGGGTCGAGGCCCTGCTGTCGCCCACCTCCGTAACCGTGGACGAACTGGTCCGGGCCGCCGGAGCCCCCGCGCCCGCCGTGTTCGCGGCGCTGGTGGAGCTGTCGGTGGCGGGGGTGGCGGTGTTTGGGCCGGGGGGGACGGTTTCGAGGGGCTAGCGGCGGACTTCCAGCGAATTGTCCACCTAGACCGGATGACACCTGCCCTTTGGCCTTGATGGAATGATGCGCTCCGGCCGGTCGTCCTGGTCAAGGACGACCGGCCGGAGCAACACTGGCCGTCAAGACATCAGGGC
>JACRBD010000177.1 GCA_016234625.1 Caulobacterales bacterium
CCGTCGAGCGGTTCGGCGACCGCCTGCCCGACCCGGTGTTCATCTTCCTGTGGCTGATCGGCGGGGTGGTCGTCGCCAGCATCGTCTGCGCGGCCCTGGGCGTCACCGCGACCAATCCGGTGACCCATGAGGTGCTGGCCGCCAAAAGCCTGCTGGCCCCCGACAACGTCCGCCAGCTGTTGACGGAGATGGCCAAAACCTTCACCGGCTTCGCGCCGCTGGGGCTGGTGTTGCTGGTCATGCTGGGCGCGGGGGTGGCCGAGCGGGTCGGCCTGCTGTCGGCGGCCATCGAGGGGCTGGTGAAGGCCAGCCCGAAGGCCCTGCTGACGCCGATGGTGCTGCTGATTGGCCTGTTGTCCAACCACGCGGCCGACTCGGGGATCGTGGTCCTGCCGCCGCTGGCCGCGGTGGTGTTCGCCGCCGCCGGGCGCAATCCCATCGCGGGCCTGGCCTGCGCCTATGCGGCGACCATTGCCTCGTTCGCCGGCAACCCCCTGCCCGGCCAGTTCGACGCCCTGATCCTGGGCTTCACCGAACCGGCCGCGCGGCTGCTCGACCCGACCTGGACCGCCAACCTGGCCGGCGACTGGTATTTCACCGCCACCGGCGGGCTGGTGTTCCTGCTCATCGGCTGGTGGATCACCGACAAGGTCGTCGAGCCGCGCCTGGGCGTCTGGACCCCGGACGAGACCGTCTCGCCGGTCACCGGCGACGACATGCCCGCCGCCCCGCCCAGGGGCGCCTTGATGTGGGCGGGCCTTGCCGCCCTGACCGTGATGCTGCTGTGGGCCGCCCTGGCCCTGGCCCCCGGCGCGCCGCTGCATGACACGACGGTCAAGGGGCCGGCCGAATGGACGCCGTTCTTCCGCTCGCTGGTCTCCGGCTTTTTCCTGATCTTCCTGATCAGCGGCTGCATCTACGGCGCGCGCACCGGCCTGATCCGCAAGGACGCCGACGTGGTCCGCTACATGGGCGAGTCGATCGCCGCCATGGCGCCCTACATCGTGCTGGCCTTCGTCGCCTCGCACTTCATCGCCATGTTCAGCTGGTCGAACCTGGGGGCCATCTCGGCGATCAACGGGGCCGACGCCCTGAAGGCCTCCGGCGCGCCGATTCCCTTCATCCTGATGGGCGTGACCCTGCTGGGCGCCGCGCTGGACATGTTCATCGCCTCGGCTTCGGCCAAGTGGGCGGCGCTGGGGCCGGTGATGGTGCCGATGCTGATGCTGCTGGGGGTCAGCCCGGAGATGACCACCGCCGCCTACCGCATGGGCGATTCGAGCCTGGTAATCATGTCGCCGATGAACCCCTACTTCATCCTGGTGCTCGGCTTCGCGCGGCGCTGGGCGCCGGGCCTGGGCGTCGGCGGGCTGCTCTCGACCCTGCTGCCCTACGCGGTGGCGTTTTTCGTCGCCGGCCTTGTGGTGACGGGCGTCTGGGCGGCTTTGGGCCTGGCCACCGGACCGGCGGCTCCGTTTCACTACCTGATCCCGTCCTGACCGGTTGACAGCCCCAAGGCAGGGACCTATCAGACGCCCCTCGCCGCGAGGCGGGCATCTTTGCGGGTGTAGCTCAGTTGGTTAGAGCGCCGGCCTGTCACGCCGGAGGTCGCGGGTTCGAGTCCCGTCACTCGCGCCATTTCCCTCAGTCCTGAAAGTTGCCCAGCGCTTCTGGCCGCTGAGGGATCGGCTTGTCCGGATGAATCTGAATGAGCCTCCCGCCCGTGTGGGCGAAGGTCGTCTTGAGCCGCGGCCAGAGGGCATCGCCGGCCAGGATATAGACCGACACACCCTTGAGCTTGCCACGCCCCACCTTACGGACCTCGTCGCCGAGCAGGGCGGCCATCCGCTCCGGCGACGGCGATCCGAACAGGATGACGTCATTACCGAAGAACGGGCGTTCAAAGGCCTTCCGGATATTCGCGCGGGCCTCGGCTTCATCGCCTGCCGGGATGAAGACTGTGTCCACCATGCACTCGTCCTCACGCTCGTCGCAGCCCGTCAGCCGCAGGTGGGCGTGGTAGAGGTAGCGGGTCCACGCGAAGTCCTCATTCGTGGTCGCGATCGGCGGGCTGAGCGGCTCGGTGAACCACCTGCGCCGTTCCGCAGTGGCTCTCCGGATTTCGGCCGCTCGGGCGCTCGCGACGGTGAGCGCCGCGTCCCAGTCGGGGCCTTGCGGCGGCTCCACCCTGCCAGTTTTAAGATCGACGACTATGTCGATGTAGTCGCGATCATCGAAGCCGGCGCCCTCTTCCTCCGGAATCGTCACCTTGAGGACAAGGCTTTCGCCGTCGATCAAATGCTCGCCACCCCACCAGATCGAGCTGACGGTGCGCGGCAGGGCGAGGAACCAGTCCTCGGGCACGATATCAGTCAGGGCGAGCTTGCGCACCGACCGGCCGCCGCTGTCGTAGATGACCACGACATCGTCGCCATAGCCGGCGCTATGCCAGTTGTCGAAGGTGACCACGTAGGCCCCGCCATCGGCGACCAGGGCACGGACCGGCGCCACATCGTTGACCAGTGGTTGGTCCCAGACCACGACCCAGCCGCCGGCGCCATCGCTGCGCTCGAGCCGCCCGCGCGGTTCTTGCGACGTGCCTTCGCGTTGGCCGGCGGGTTCCTTGCCATCGACTTTGTCTCGAAAGAAGTCGAGCTGATTGGTCAGGCCCCGCGGCACAATGGTCAGGCGCCAAGCCCCGTCACGAGAACTGTAGGTCTCCGTACGGGGCGGCGGCCAACTGTCGGCAGTGGCCGGCAGGCCTGACCCCAGGATCAGCACTACGCCAGCCAGCAGGGCGCCGAGGCGCGCGAATATATCATTCAATCGCATCCCGCGCGCTCCTCCACCTGCAACGACGCTACCGTGGGCTTGGAAGGCCTGTCCAGCACCTGCACAATGGTCGTGGGCGCCACCTCAGGGCGACATTTCGTCCGCGCCCTGCACATCCCCCTCGCCTTTCTCCGCGACGCCGCCTATAGGCGCGCGCACCGATGACCGACTGCGGGGGCGTCCTGTCATGCTGAAATGGTTCCAGGCCATCATGCCGAAGGAGGATCTCTTCTTCGGCCTGTTCCAGCGCCATGCGGCGACGCTGGTGCTCGGGGCCGCCGCCCTGCGTGAACTGCTCGATGGCGGCGACAATGTCCCGGCCTGCTGCGAGCGGATCTTCAGGCACGAGGACGAGGCCGACGATGTGGCCCGCGAGGGCATCCTGGCCGTCCGTCGGACCTTTATCACCCCGTTCGACCGGATCGACATCCAGGCCCTTTTCACCTCGCTCGATGATTCCATCGACCAGATGAAGAAGACCGCCAAGGCCATTACCCTGTTTGAGGCCACCGAGTTCGAGCCGCCGATGCGCGAGATGGCCGACATCATCGTTCAGTGCGCCGACCTGACCACCGAGATGGTCGCCCTGCTGCCGAAGATGCAGGCCAACGCCGCCCGGCTGAACGCCCTGGCCGAACGGATCGTCAAGCTTGAGGACGAGTCCGACCACGTCTGCGACGCTGGCCTCAAGGCCCTCTACCTCAAGCATCGCGACGGCAACGCCATGGGCTACATCGTCGGGGCCGAGATCTATGACCATCTGGAGAAGGTGGTCGACCGCTTCGAGGATGTCGCCAACGGCATCAGCGGCATCCTGATCGAACATCTCTAGGGGCCGGTCGTGGACGCCGCCCTTCTGATCCTCGCCTTTCTGATCGTCGTCGCCCTGGCGTTCGACTTCCTGAACGGCCTGCACGACGCCGCCAACTCGATCGCCACCATTGTCGCCACGCGGGTGTTGTCGCCGGGCAAGGCGGTAGCCTGGGCCGCCTTCTTCAACTTCATCGCCTTCACGGTGTTCGGCCTGCATGTGGCCAAGACGGTCGGCAGCGGCATTGTCTCGCCGGACCTGATCAGCGACGGCGTGATCTTCGGCGCTCTGATGGGGGCCATCTGCTGGAACCTGCTGACCTGGTGGCTGGGCATCCCGTCCTCCAGTTCTCACGCCCTGATCGGCGGCCTGGTCGGCGCCGGCGTGGCCAAGGGCGGCCTGCATGCCGTTCTGTGGGGCGGGCTGAACAAGACGGTCTTCGCCATCGTGCTGTCGCCGACCGTGGGCTTCATCCTGGCCCTGTTCCTGATGCTGGTCGTGTCCTGGCTGTTCGTGCGCTCGACCCCGGCCCTGGCCGACCGGGTGTTCCGCATCCTGCAGTTCGTCTCGTCCTCGCTCTATTCGTTGGGCCACGGCGGCAACGACGCGCAGAAGACCATGGGCATCATCGCCGCCCTGCTGTTCGCCCGCGGCATGACCGGCGGAGAGTTCCACGTGCCGTTCTGGGTGGTCATCACCTGCCAGGCGGCCATGGGCCTGGGCACGCTGTTCGGCGGCTGGCGCATCGTTCATACAATGGGCAGCAAGATCACCAGGCTGACGCCGATGCAGGGCTTCTGCGCCGAGACCGGCGGGGCCATCACCCTGTTCATGGCCACCGCCCTGGGGGTGCCGGTGTCGACCACCCATACGATCACCGGGGCCATCATCGGCGTCGGCGCGGCGAGGCGCGTGTCGGCGGTGCGCTGGGGCCTGGCGCGCAACATCGTCTGGGCCTGGGTGATCACCCTGCCCATGGCCGCCGTGATGGGCGCCCTGTTCTTTGGCTTGAGCCAGTTGTTCAGGTAGGGACTTCCCGCCTCTGGACCCCCACCCGCTTGGCGCCCATCCTTCGCGGTTCAAGATTCCGATTCGAAGGCAGGCGATTGATCAGACAGCTGAAGGCTCCCTTACGCAGAGGCCGGGCCCTGGTCGGGCGGGTTCGCGAGCGTCTGGACGCCCTGCGCTGGATCGCTCGCCGTCAGCAATACGCCGCCCTGCCCTGGCGGCGGACCAAAGCCGGTATCGAGATCCTGCTGATCACCTCGCGTGAGACCCGTCGTTGGGTGATCCCGAAGGGATGGCCTATGATCACCCTCGCCGCCCACGACGCCGCCGCCCAGGAGGCCTGGGAGGAGGCCGGCGTGCGGGGGGACATCCTCGCCGCGCCCATCGGGGCCTTCCGTTATCACAAGCGGATGAAGACCGGTTCGCCACAGCGTTGCCGGGTCGATGTCTATCCCCTGGCGGTGGCCACGGAGGCCAGGGACTGGCCGGAGAAACGCCAGCGCCAGCGTCGCTGGGTTCCGGCCCTGGAAGCGGCGCGGATGGTCGAGGAGCCCGGGCTGCGGGTTCTCATCGAGACCTTCGCGGCCGCGCAGGGCGGCTAACGTCAAGCGAGATTCACCCACGCCCCACCGTCATGGCCCGACTCGTTCGGGCCACCCGAGCGCGCTGACGTCAGAGAGTGTCCTAGATGCCGCCGCCTGGACTCGCCAAGACCGTGTTCATGGTTGGCCCGAGCAAGTCGGGCCATGACGGAATTGATAGGAAGGCAAATGCGGACATCCAGGCTGTCCGGCCAGTGAATACCGATGGAGG
>JACRBD010000181.1 GCA_016234625.1 Caulobacterales bacterium
CCGGCTTGCCGTCGCGCAGGACGAAGACCACGCCGGCGGTCATGCCGCCCTGGCGGCGGCCGCCGCCCATGGTCGCCATCCTGGCGCGCAGGGCGACCAGCTTTTCCTTCTGGGCGGGTTTGAGAATCGGATCGAGGCGCGTCAGGACCGTCTGTATCATCGCCCGCATGGCCTGACGCCGCGCGGCCGGATCGCCGGAGGCCTGGGCCAGGGCTTTGGTGCGTTCCTCCGCGAGGATCGCCTCGGCCTTCCTGCGCTGGCCGGCGTCGAGATCGAGCTGGTCGAGCAGGCGCGTGGCCATGCCACCACCCTGACCCTGACCCTGGCCCTGACCGCCGCCACCGCCCTGGCGAAAGCCGCCACCGCCGCCAGGAGGCGGGCCGCCCGGTCCGACCATGACAGCGCCGCCGCCGGCGCGCTGGCCGGTCGCGGGCTTCTCGTCGGCGGGCGTCCAGCGAAGGGCCGCGGCCGGAACCTTCATCACGTCGCGCAGCTGCTGGATGACGATGTCGGCGTTGGCGGTCATGCCGGGCATCAGCTTGCCGCCGGGGTTATCGGCCTGGGCGATGACGATGTAGGCGACGACGTTGGACTCGGTCTCCGGCTGCTTGCGCACCTGGGTGACCACGCCGGTATAGGTGTCGTCCGGAAAGGCGTCGACCGTGAAGCGGACCTGCTGGCCCTCCTGAACCTGGCCGATGTCGGCCTCGTCGACGGTGATCTTGACCTCCAGCTTGGCGAGGTCGTTGGCGATCTGGAACAGGACCGGCGCCTGCAGGCTGGCGGCGACGGTCTGGCCCGGCTCGATGGACCGGCTGATGATCACCCCGTCGATCGGGGCGACGATCCTGGTGCGGGCCAGATCGGTCCGGGTGCTGGCCAGCGCCGCCTGGCTCTGGGTCACCCCGGCGCGGGCGGCCTGGACATTGGCCTGGGCGGACTTCCAGGCAGCCTGGGCGCTGTCGAGCGCCGCCCTGGCCATGATGCCCTGGTCGAACAGGATCTTGGTCCGGTTGTAGGCCGCGCGGGCCTCTTCCGCCTGGGCCTGGGCCTGGGCCACCTGCGCCTGGTTGGCGGCGATCTGCGCCTGCCCCTGGCGCAGCCGGCTGACGTAGGTCTGCGGATCGAGGGTGGCCAGCACCTGACCGGCGCTCACCTGGTCGTTGAAGTCGACGAACACCTTGAGAATCTGACCCGAAATCTGCGAGCCGACGTCGACTTGGACCAGCGCCTGCAGCGAGCCGGAGGCGGAGACCGATTTGGTGATATCGCCCTGGGTGACCGCTTGGGTGCGATAGGGGTCCTTTTCCGCCCTGGGCTTGACCAGCTGCCAGCCGCCCCAGGCGGCGACCAGCAGGCCAAGCGCCGCGAGGGCGTAGATCACCGGGCGCGGCAAGCCCTGTCTGCGGCGGGTCGGGGCGGGGTTCAGGCTCATGGGGTCTCGCGACTGGACTCGACAGGCGTTGCGTACTCAATGGCGTTAGCCGCCGCAGGTTGCAGTCGCATTTCAACTTCCCTCGGCGGCTTCTTCCGTCGCCCGCCATCGGGGGGACCGCCCCGCGGACCGGCCGCGCGCCGCTGCGCCGGGGTGGCGGGCAGGTCGACGAGCGCCAGCCGGTCGTCGCCGTCCTTGTCCAGCAGCGCGAAGCGCCGGTGGGCGGCGGCCTCGGCCTCGGCGCGGCTGACCCGCTGGTCGAGATCGGCGTCGGCGCCGCGCACCGGGTGCGGCTCGTTGATCAGGGCGAACTGCGCCGCCCCCTGCCGCGGCGCGGTCATCGGCCGACCACGGGGATGCAGGAAGCTGGGCGGACCCATCATCTCGGCGCGGCTGGGCGGCAACGCCAATCGTTCCGCCATGCCCTCCGGCCGCTCGCGGTTGCTGGCGATGCCGGTGATTTCGGGGGCGATGTCACGCTCGTAGTCGGCGTTCTCGAAGCCATCGACCACCCGGTCCTTGTCGGTGTCGAGGGTGTCGAAGAACGCCAGGGCGTCGGCGGTGAACTCCGCCTGGGTCAGCACGCCGTCGTGGTCCGCGTCCGCCCGGCTGAACCAGGCGGCGACCGGGTAGGGCTGGTCCATCTCGGCGCGGAAGGGCTCGCCCGCGGGACTGACAAACACCTGTTGTGGCGGCGGTCCGGGCGGCGGCGGGGCTTCCGGCGGTCCGCCGCCGGGAATGCTGATCGGCGGGTCGTACGGCTGGGCCATCGCCGGGGCGGCGGCGAGGGCGAGCAACAGGCAGGCGGCGCGGACAATCATGGACAACTCCGGCGGACGGGACGAGTCAGCCTCGCCGTCGCCCGTGTCCGCAGTAGGGCCTGCGCCTTGCATCATCGCAACACTTCTACAGCGGCAGGGTGACGCGGGCGGTCAGGCCGCCGCCGGCCCGGTTGTGCAACGACACGTCGCCGCCGTGCGCCCGGGCGATGGAGCGAACCACCGCCAGTCCCAGCCCGGCCCCGCCAGTCTCGCGGCTGCGCGAGGGCTCGCCGCGGTAGAAGGGCTCGAACACCCGCTCCTGCTCCTCGGAGGGAATGCCGGGGCCGTCGTCCTCGACCTCGATGACGGCGTGCCCGTCCTCGGCGAACACCCGGCCCCGGGCGCGCAGGCCGTATTTCAGCGCGTTCCCGACCAGGTTGGCGGCCAGCCGGCGCAGGGCCACGGGGTCGCCCTCGACCACCAGCCGCTCTGAGGGCATGGCGGTGGCGTCGGCGCCGGTCTCGGCGGCTTCGTCCAGCACGCTCTCGATCAACGACGACAGCTCAAGCTTTTCGCGCGGCCCGGCGCGGGTGGCGTCGCGCACGAAGCCGAGGGTGGCGGAGATCATCGCGTCCATCTGGTCAATGTCGGCGGCCAGTTTCGAGCGGATCTCGTCCGGCGCGGCCTCGATGCGGAAGCGCAGGCGGGTGAGCGGCGTGCGCAGGTCATGGGCGATGGCCCCAACCATGGCCGTGCGGTCCTCGACATATCGCCGCAGCCGCTCCTGCATGCGGTTGAAGGCCTCGGCCGCGGCCATCACCTCGCTGGAGCCGCCGACCTCGAGGGGTGGCGCGCGCGGGTCGCGGCCGAGTCGCTCGGCGGCCGTGGCGAAGGCGCTGATCGGCGCCGCCAGCCGCCGGGCGAACAGCCAGGCCAGGGGCGTGATCGCCAGGATCGACAGCATCAGGGTGATCAGTAGCTGCCCCTGCCAGGAATTCAGCTGCAGCGACGGCTGCGGCCGGGCCACCAGCCAGCTTCCATCCGTCTGGCGCACCCCGACCTGGAAGGGCGCGAACAGGACCCGTTCGTCGAAGCGCGGGGGGCCGCCGGGACCGCCCGGACCCCCTGGACCCGGCTGGCCGTCCGGGCCGGGGCCGAGCCCGATCATCGGGCCGTGTCCGCCGGGCCTGTGCTGGGGCGGACCGCCGGGCCCGCGGCGGAACACCCGCACCTCGAAGGTGCTCTCCACCTGGTGCGACCGCATGAACATGCGGCGGGGTCCCTCGGTCTGGATGACGATCCGCGACGGTTCGACCTGCAGGCTGGCGGCGAGGCTGCGCCGCAGTTCTTCGCGCCAGCGGTTCCCCCGCATCATCATGACCGGCTCGACCGGCGGCTTGCGCGTGCTCCCGACCACCAGCGGGCGGGACTCGGGCACTGTCGTAACACCCGGGCTGCGCAAGGCCCGGGCGATGTCTGACAGGCGATAGATTTCCGGCGGAGGCGGCGGCAGGTGCAGGATCACCGCCGACGAAATGCCGTGCGCCGCCACCAGGCTGACAATCACCAGCGCCAGCACCTGCAGAAACAGCGGCGCGCCACGCCCCCAGCGTTTCATGACGAGCGGACAACCCTGGGCGAAAACATGTAGCCTTCGCTGCGGATGGTGCGGATGATTTCCGCGCCGCTGTCGTCATCCAGCTTGCGCCGCAGGCGGCTGATCTGCACGTCGATGGCCCGGTCATAAGCCTCGGTGTCGGGCCCCCTGGCCATGTCCAGCAGCTGGTCGCGGGTCAGCACCCGCTGCGGCCGCTCGACAAAGGCGCGCAGCAGGGAGAACTCGCCACTCGACAGGTTGACGATCACCCCCTGTGGCGAGCGCAGCTCCCGGCGCACCAGATCCAGTCGCCAGCCCGCGAACTCGCAGGTCGCACCCATCGGCGCCTCGGCCGGGCGCGGTTCCTGCCGACGGCGCAGCACGGCGCGGACGCGGGCCAGCAGTTCGCGCGGATTGCAGGGTTTGGGCAGATAGTCGTCGGCGCCCAGCTCCAGGCCCACGATGCGGTCGGTCTCCTCGCCCATGGCCGACAGCATGACGATGCCCGGTCCTCCGGTGTTGCCCGACAGGCGGCGGCAGATTGACAGGCCGTCCTCGCCCGGCATCATCACGTCCAGCACGATCAGGTCGGCCGGGTTGCGTTGCAGGGCCAGCTCCATCGAGCGGGCGTCCGACGCCTGGTCCACGCGATAGCCGTGCCTGCCGAGGAAGTCGGCGATCACGTCGCGGATGCCCGGGTCGTCGTCGACGATCAGGATGCGGGCGCCTGGCTCCTCGGCAACGCCGTGGGCGGTCTTGTCCATTACGAACTCCATGGGACCGTCATGACAATCGCACGTGGCCGGCGGATTTCAGAGTTGCAACATCGGCGCGACCAGACCTCTAGCCGGAAACCCTGAACGCGCTAGAGTGAAGAACCGGGGATCAGGAGGGGACCATGAAACACCGTGTTTTGACTCTGGCCATCTCGGCGATGACGTTCGCTCTGCTGGCGGTTCCGGCCCTGGCCCGACCACTCCCCCCGGGCGGCATCACCCGTCAGGAAGCCGCCGACTGGCTGAGCGGCAAGGGCTATCCCGCCAGGGTCCATCCCGACAGCAACGGGCTGTCGATCGTCACGAGCAAGATCAGCGGCGTGACCTTCGACATCTACTTTTTCGGCTGCGAACGGGAACGCTGCAAGGGCATCCAGTATGCGGTCGGCTGGTCGGGCGTGTCCGCCTCGTCGATCGCCAAGGTCAACAACTGGAACACCGAGTACCGCTACCTGCGGAGCTATTCCCGCAACGACGACGTGATTTTCGCCGAGTACGACGTCGATGTCAGCCCCGGGGGCACCTGGGAACTGCTGGACAAGAGCCTGGAGCGGTTCGGCGAAATGATCCCGACATTCGAGACCTACATGGACTTCTAGCGGTTGATGTAGCGCATCTCCGGGGACATGCACCGCAGGTACGTGTCCCCCAAACGAACCGCTGCTGAATCTCGATTAGGGGACACGTACCTGCGGTACATGTCCCCGCGCTAGCTGTAGCGCTTGGGTACGCCTTCCAGCTCCGGCAGGCTGCCGGTCTCCACGCCCAGGGCGATATCCGAGACGAACGGGTTTGCCTTGCGCTCGAAGCCGAAGGTGCTCATCGGCCCGTGGCCTGGAACGAAGGCGACGTCATCGCCCAGCGGCCAGAGCTTGAGGGTAATCGAGTCGATCAGCTGCTGGTGATTGCCACGCGGAAAATCGGTGCGGCCGATCGAGCCCTTGAACAACACATCCCCCACCTGGGCGAACCGCGCCTCGCGGTGGAAGAAGACCACATGGCCCGGCGTATGGCCGGGGCAGTGGAAGACCTCGAACTGCGTCTCGCCGAGGGTCACGGTGTCGCCGTCGCCCAGCCAGCGGTCGGGGGTGAAGGCCTGGGCGCCGGGGATGCCGTAGCGGGCGCCGCTTTCGGGAATCTGGTCGATCAAGAACTGGTCGTCGGGATGCGGGCCTTCGATGGGCGC
>JACRBD010000173.1 GCA_016234625.1 Caulobacterales bacterium
CCGCGTCGAGCAGCGCGGCGATCTGCGACAGGCCAAAGCCCATCGCCTTGAACGCCAGGGCCCGGGCCAGGCGGTCGATGTCCTCCGGCGTGTAGACCCGCCAGTCCTGCTTCGTGCGCCGGGGCTTGATCAGGCCGAGCCGCTCGTAGACCCGCAGGGCCTTGACCGAAACACCCAGCCGCCGCGCCGCCTGCGCCGGTCCGGCCAGCAGCCTGTCACGCTCTTGCACCAGCATGGATTGGTCCTCCGTCGAGACACTATGCGGTCGGCCCCAGGGGCCGGGTCAAGCGGCGACGGCGTCACGCTCCCAGTCAAGGAACTCCGGCGTTTCCAGCAGCCGCTCGGCATAGCGGCCCGCCTCGCCGGCGTCGCCATAGTCGCTCAGATGGACGCCGTAGCTACGGAAACGCGTCGCCACCGGGGTGAAGAAGGCGTCGACAATGCCCCAGTCGCCCAGCAGGAACGGCCCGCCGGAACGCTCAAGCAGGCCGGACCACAGCTCGACGATCCGGCGGATGTTGGCCTGGGTCGCTGGCGACAGCTCCGCCACCGTTCGCAGGCTCAGGTCCATGGGACATTCGCCGCGCAGGGAAGCGAAGCCGCTGTGCATCTCGCTGGCCGCGGCGCGCGCCAGGGCGCGGTCGGCCGGATCGGCCGGCCACAGCTTCGCGTCCGGAAACCGCTCGGCCAGGTATTCGCAGATGGCCAGCGAGTCCCAGATGGTCAGATCGCCGTCCTTGAGCACCGGCACCAGGCCCGAGGGCGAGTGCTTGAGGATCTCGGCCGTCGAGGTCTCGACCTCGCGCAGCTGGACCAGCGTCTCGGTGAACGGCGAGCCCGTGCGCTTCAGCGCCAACCAGGGCCGCAGGGACCAGGTCGACCAGGTCTTGGTGCCGATGACGAGTTCCATACCCAAACCTCCAGACGATCACGCAGCCGTTATTGACTCAGCGGGCTGACCCGCACGTAAGGTACCGCAACAACTAGAACAAGCGTTTGACAGGGAGTGTGTTCAGATGACCGACGCCGCCGCGCCGGCCGACGGGCCTGTGGCCGATGAGGCCGAGACCCCGCCGCTCTCGACAGGCTACCGCACCTACGCCCTGTGGCTGTTGATGCTGGTCTACACGCTGAACTTCCTCGACCGGCAGATCGTCAACATCCTGGCCGAGGACATCAAGAAGGACCTCCATCTGGCCGACTGGCAGCTGGGCATGATGACGGGTCTCGCATTCGCCCTGTTCTACACGGTGCTGGGCCTGCCCATCGCCCGCCTCGCGGAGCGGTCAAACCGGCCCAGGATCATCGCCGGGTCGATCCTGCTCTGGAGCGGGTTCACGGTGCTCTGCGGTTTCGCGGCGAACTTCTGGCAACTGGTGCTGGCCCGGATCGGCGTCGGAATCGGCGAAGCCGGCTGCACCCCCGCCGCCCACTCCCTGATCACAGACTACACGCCCAGGGAAAAGCGGGCCTCGGCCATCGCCTTCTATTCGATCGGCACGCCGCTGGGCAGCCTGATCGGTCTGGCCATGGGCGGGATGATCGCCGACGCCTACGGCTGGCAAACCGCCTTCTGGATCGCCGGGGCGCCCGGCGTGATCATCGGCCTGGTCTGCTTCTTCACCCTGGTTGAAACGCGCGGCAAGCTCGTGGCCCAGATCGCGGCCCGCAAGGCCAACCAGATCGACTTCAGGGTCGCCCTGAAGGTGCTCGTCAGCAAAAAGACCTTCTGGCTGATCGCCTTCGCCGCCGCCATCAAGGCCTTCATCGGCTATGGTCACGCGCCATTCACCGCCTCCTTCTTCTTCCGCAATCACGCCGACCAGATCGGCGAGCTGGCCGCCTCGATCAACGCACTGACCGGCCTCAGCCTGGGTCCGGCCGGCACCGTGGGCATCGGCCTCAGCGCCGTGTCCGGCATCGCCGGCATCTTCGGCGTCTGGCTGGGCGGCTTCATTGCCGACCGGCTCGGCGCGAAGGACCTGCGCGCCTATGTGATCGTGCCGGCGATCGCTTCGATCGTGGTCATCCCGATCTACATCGCGGCGGTGACCATCCACGACGCCCGCGTCGCCTTCCTGCTGCTGGCCCTGCCGGCCATCCTCGGTTCGCTGTGGTACGGACCGGTCTACGCCACGGCCCAGAGCATCGTCGAACCACGGATGCGAGCGACCACGGCGGCCGTGCTGCTGTTCATCATCAACCTCGTGGGCCTGGGCCTCGGCCCCCTGTTCGTCGGCATTCTCAGCGACATTTTCGCCGGTCCGCTGGGCATGGGCGAAGCCGAGGGCCTGCGTTGGGCGCTGGTCTGGTCGATGGCCTTCAACCTGATCGCCTTCGCCCTCTTCTGGATGGCCCGCAAGACCATCCGCGAAGAAATGGTCAGCTGACCGCCATACCGCTGTTTCAATTCGCCGCTGGCGGGAGTCGGATGGCCCCGACTAAAGTGCGGCTAACGACTAGGGAGGAAGGCCTGTAATGACCGACGTGACGGCGGGGGGCGCCACACGGCCCGTGTATTCGAACGGCTACAAGGCGCTGGTGCTGGCGATGCTGGTGGCGGCCTATACGTTCAACTTCATTGACCGAACGATCATCGCCACCATCGGTCAGGCCATCAAGGTCGACCTCAAGCTCACCGACACCCAGCTGGGTCTGCTGGGCGGGCTGTATTTCGCCCTGCTCTACACCACACTGGGCATCCCGATCGCCCGCTGGGCCGAGCGGGGCAACCGCACCACCATCATCACCCTGGCGCTGGTCATCTGGTCGGGCTTCACCGCCATGTGCGGTGCGGCCACCAACTTCGCCATGCTGGCGGCCCTGCGCTTCGGGGTCGGCATCGGCGAGGCCGGCTGCTCGCCGCCCTCCCACTCGCTGATCAGCGACTATTTCGAGCCCAAGAAGCGGGCCAGCGCCCTGTCGATCTATTCCTTCGGCATTCCGCTCGGCACTATGATCGGCGCCGTCGCCGGCGGCTGGCTGGCGCAGAACATGGGCTGGCGCTGGGCCTTCGTCATCGTTGGCCTGCCCGGCCTGATCCTGGCCGCCCTGTTCAAATGGCTGGTCAAGGAGCCGCCGCGCGGCCACTCCGACCTGCCCGAACATCCCATCGAGCCTGAGGATGTCACCGCCCCGGCGGTTCCGGCGCCCAGGCCTTTCTCGATCGCCAATGAGTTCAAGGAGCTGTTCGGCGTCGCCAAGGTGCTGTTCGGCAAATGGCCGGTGCTGCACATGGTGCTGGGCGTGACCATCGCCTCGTTCGGCTCCTACGGCTCGGGCGCCTTCGTGCCGGCCTATTTCGTGCGCCAGTTCGGGCTGGACTACACGACCGTCGGCCTGATTACCGGTCTGGTGGGCGGCTTCTCGGCCGGCATCGGCACCTTGGTGGGCGGCTTCGTCGCCGACCGGGCCGCCCGCAAGAGCGCCGTCTGGTACCCGCTGGTGCCGGCCATCGGCCTGCTGATCGCCACCCCGATCTACATCGCCGCCTATCTGCAATACGACTGGAAGATCGCCGCGATGATCCTGCTGATCCCGGGCATCTTCCACTACACCTACCTGGGCCCGACGTTCGGGGTGGTGCAGAACTCGGTGCCGGTGACCCAGCGGGCGACCGCCACGGCGCTGCTGTTCTTCTTCCTCAACCTGCTGGCCCTGGGCGGCGGACCAGTGTTCACTGGCTGGATCAGCGACATGCTGGGCCAGTTCAACTTCACCCATCCGGGGCTGACGGTGTCGGGGATGTTCAGCGCCATCGGCGCGGACGCCGGCGTGGGCGACTTCATCAGGGACTGCCCCGGCGGCGCGGCGCCCAGGGGCTCGACAGAAGCGCTGACGACCGCGTGCCACGCGGCAGGGTCGATGGGCACGCGGCAGGCGATCATCATCTCGATCTGCTTCTACGCCTGGGCCTCCGTGCACTACTTCCTGGCCGCCATCGGCATGGTCAAGCACATGAAGTCGACCGCGGGCGGTTGACGGTAGGGGCGTCCAGGGCGTAGCGGGCGGCATGATCCCTCGCTACGCCCGCCCCGACGCCGTCGCCATCTGGTCTCCCGAGACCCGGTACAAGATCTGGTTCGAGATCGAGGCCCACGCGGCCGACGCCATGGCGGAGCTGGGGACCATCCCCAAGGCCGCCGCCGAGGCGATCTGGGCCGGCGGCAAGGACGCCGTCTCCTTCCCCGACCGCATCGACGAGATCGAGCGGACGACCAAGCACGACGTGATCGCCTTCCTGACCCACGTCGCCGAGGTGGTCGGGCCCGAGGCCCGCTTCCTGCACCAGGGCATGACCAGCAGCGACGTGCTCGACACCTGCCTGTCGGTGCAGATGTGCCGCGCCACCGACCTGCTGCTGGAGGACGTCGATCTGGTGCTGGCCGCGCTCAAGCGCCGAGCCTTCGAGCACAGGTTCACCCCGACGGTCGGCCGCAGCCACGGCATCCACGCCGAGCCGACTACCTTCGGCCTCAAGCTGGCTGGCCACTACGCCGAGTTCCAGCGCGCCAAGGAGCGGCTGGCCATGGCCCGCTTCGAGATCGCCACCTGCGCCATCTCCGGCGCCGTGGGCACCTTCGCCAACGTCGATCCGCGCGTCGAAGAGCATGTGGCGGCCAAGCTGGGCCTGGTGGTCGAACCGATCTCGACCCAGGTCATCCCCCGCGACCGCCACGCCGCCTGGTTCGCGGCCCTGGCCGTGGTCGCCTCCTCGATCGAGCGTTTGGCGATCGAGATCCGCCACCTGCAGCGCACCGAGGTGCTGGAGGCCGAGGAGCCCTTCGATCCGGGCCAGAAGGGCTCGTCCGCGATGCCGCACAAGCGCAACCCGATCCTGACCGAGAACCTGACGGGCCTGGCGCGCCTGGTCCGCTCGGCGGTGGTGCCGGCGCTGGAAAACGTCGCCCTCTGGCACGAACGCGACATCAGCCATTCCTCGGTCGAGCGCGGCATCGCGCCTGACGCCAGCATCCACCTGGACTTCGCCCTGCGCCGCCTGGCCGGCGTCGTCGAGCGGCTGGTGATCTATCCGGAGAACATGCTCAAGAACCTCGACCGCCTGGGCGGACTGGTTCACAGCCAGCGCGTCATGCTGGCCCTGACCCACAAGGACGTCAGTCGCGAGGAGGCCTATGCCGCCGTGCAGGGCAACGCCATGAAGGTCTGGCGCGGCGAGGGCCGGTTCATCGACTTCCTCAAGGCCGACCCGTTCGTCTCAGCCAACATGACCGACGCCGAACTCGAGGCCCTGTTCGACAACGGCTACCACTTCAAACACGTGGACACGATCTTCGCCCGGGTGTTCGGTCGGGGACGCGATGGCGTAACCCCAAAACTGTCATCCCGGCCGAAGCGCAGCGGAGAGCCGGGACCCAGATTCAATCCCGGCTACGGCGCGTGAAGCCGAATCTGGGTCCCGGATCGGCCTGTCGGCCGTCCGGGATGACAATGGGAGGTTCCGAAAAGCCTACGCCGGGATCAGCCCCAGCGTCTGCCACATGGCCACGGCCAGCCCCAGCGCCCGCATGTCGCCGGTGGTCGTCCCGGCCATCTTGTTCATGGCGTAGCCGAAGGTGGTGCGGGCATCCATGTCGATGATGATCAACGAGCCGCCGTAGCCGCCCCAGTACATCGAGTTGGGATTGGGCAGCGGAACCGCGCCGCCTGCGAGGCCGAAGCCCATGCCGAACCGCGCGGGGCCGGCCAGGATCAGGTCCTGGCCCTCGATCTGCAGCTCAAGCGCTTTGCGGCAGCCGGCCTCGGACATGAACCGCTTGCCCTTGGCGACGCCGCCGTTGGCCAGGATGGTGTGCACCAGCGCGATCGAACGGGCGTTGCCCGTGCCGCCCGCGGCCGGGATCTCCGCTCCGCGCCAGGCCCGGGTGCGGGTCCAGTGCACATCGACGCCCGGGTTGTGGGACATGTTGTGCTGCAGCTCGGTCTGTTTGCCGTCGCTGATGCCCACGCCCGGCGGCGGCGGGATCAGATCGGCGACCCGCGCGTCCTCGGACGCTGGCAGGCCGATGTGGAAGTCCGCGCCGAGCGGCTCGGCGATTTCCTCGCGGAATACGGTGCCCAGCGACTTGCCGGTGATCCGCCGGACCACCTCGCCCACCAGGTAGCCCTGGGTGATGGCGTGGTAGCCGCTGGCCGTGCCCGGCGCCCCGTAAGGCGCCTGGGCGGCCAGCAGGCGGGTGGCCTTGTCCCAGTCGTACAGGGTTTCGAGGTCGATCGGCTCCTTCCAGCCCGACAGGCCGGCGGAATGGCTCATCAGATGGCTGACCTTGATGTCCTGCTTGCCGTTGGCCGCGAACTCGGGCCAGTACTTCGCCACCGGGGCGTCGAAATCCAGCTCGCCCCGGTCGGCGACCAGCAGGGCCGTCAGGGCGGTCATCGTCTTGGTTGTCGAATAGACGTTGATGATGGTGTCGCGCTCCCAGGGGCGCGTGCGGGCCTCGTCGGCGAAGCCGCCCCACAGGTCGACCACCACTTCGCCCTCGACCGTGGCGCAGTAGCTGGCGCCGACATCGGTCCCGTTGGCCAGGTTGGCCTCGAAAGCCGCCCGGATCGGCGCGAATTTGTCGTGAATGAATCCGTCAACGGCGCCGTCGGCCATGGTGCTTAACTCCCCGCTTTGATCCGGCATTAGACCGGATTTTCGCGGGCGCGCCAGTTCACCTAGGGGCAAGCGCGGGGACATGTACCGCAGGTACGTGTCCCCTAATCCAGTGGCTCGTTTGGGGGACACGTACTGAAGTACATGTCCCCGGCTATCAGCCGGCGTTCTTCAGCTGGTCGCGGGCCTGGGCCAGCAGTTCGTCCATCTTCATGCGGACCTCGCCTTCGCTGACGGTCACGCCGGAGCCCTTGAGGTCGCCGAACACCTTGCGCAGGACATCGTCGTCGCCGGGCTGTTCGAAATCCGACTTCACCACCGCGCGCACATACTCCTCGACGGACTCAAGACCCATCAGGCCCGCGGCCCATTCCGCCAGCATGCGATTGCGGCGGGCGGCGGCCTTGAAATCCTGCTCGGCGTCGTGCGCGAACTTCCTCTCGAAGCCCTTTTCGCGGTCGTCGAACGTGCTCATGAAAACTCCAGCGGTGTTACCGGGCGACCTGATATCCCCTTGCGGGCGCCGCCGCAATGCGGTGGATCGCGTCCGCCGCGCGGCGTTTGCGCCGGGGGCCTCGTTCGGGTAGTTTCAGCCTCGATTTCAGCGACAGCGGCCTTGAGTCGAAAACCCGCGCGCAGGCCTTCCGCCCGCGCGCGCTTTTTGTTCCACCAGGTTGCCGCCGCGCCCCCACGGGGAACCCAAGATGACGACCCGCCGCAAAAAGATCTACGAAGGCAAGGCCAAGATCCTCTACGAGGGTCCCGAGCCCGGCACCCTGATCCAGTACTTCAAGGACGACGCCACCGCCTTCAACGCCCAGAAGAAGGCCGTCCTCGAAGGCAAGGGCGTGATCAACAACCGCATCAGCGAGTTCGTCATGCTGAAGCTGGGGGCGATCGGCATCCCGACCCACTTCATCAAGCGGATGAATCTGCGCGAGCAGCTGATCAAGGAAGTCGAGATCATCCCGCTGGAGGTGATCTGCCGCAACATCGTCGCCGGCGGCCTGGCCACGCGCCTGGGCCTGGAGGAGGGCACGCCCCTGCCCCGCTCGATCATCGAGTTCTGCCTGAAGGACGACAAGCTCGGCGACCCGATGGTCACCGAGGAGCACATCACCGCGTTCAACTGGGCCTCGACCCAGGAGATCGACGACATCATGGCCATGACCCTGCGCATCAACGACTTCCTGTGCGGGATGTTCGCGGCGGTCGGCATCACCCTGGTGGACTTCAAGATCGAGTACGGCCGGGTCTACGACGGCGAGTTCGCCCGGGTGATCCTGGCCGACGAGATCAGCCCCGACAGCTGCCGGCTATGGGACTCCACGACCAACGAGAAGCTCGACAAGGACCGCTTCCGCCGCGACATGGGCGAGGTCATCGAGAGCTATACCGAGGTCGCCCGTCGCCTCGGCATCATGAAGGAAATGCCGACGGTCATCCGCGGCGGATTGCACTAGAGATTTGCCGATGAAAGCCACTGTCCACGTCTTCCTCAAGCCCGGCGTCCTCGATGTGCAGGGCAAGGCCGTTGAAAGCGCTCTGCATGGCCTGGGCTGGGACGGGGTGAAGGACGTCCGGGTCGGCCGGGTCCTGACCTTCGACCTGCCGGGCGCCGACAAGACCGCCGCCGAGGCCGAGGTGAAGGCCATGTGCGAGAAGCTCCTCGCCAACACGGTGATCGAAAGCTACCGGATCGAGGTGGCCTGAGGTGAAAGCCGCGGTCATCGTCTTCCCCGGATCCAACTGTGACCGGGACTGCAAGGTCGCCATCGAGCGCTCCACCGGGGCCCAGGTGGAGATGGTCTGGCACGGCGACACGGCCCTGCCGGACGGGCTGGACCTGATCGTGCTGCCGGGCGGCTTCTCTTACGGCGACTACCTGCGCTGCGGCGCCATGGCGGCCCTCTCGCCGGTGATGACCGAGGTGATCGCCGCCGCCACCCGGGGCGTGGCCACCGTGGGCATCTGCAACGGCTTCCAGATCCTCTGCGAGGCGGGCCTGCTGCCGGGCGCCCTGCTGCGCAACGAGGGCCTGAAATACGTCTGCAAGCCGGTGGCGCTGGAGGTGACCAACGCCCAGACTCGCTTCACCGCCGCCTACCGCGATCGCCGCGAGGTGACCATGACCATCGGCAATGGCGAGGGCAACTTCTTCGCCGACGAGGCCACGCTCGACCGGCTGGAGGGCGAGGGCCAGGTGGTCTTCCGCTACATCGACAACCCCAACGGCTCGGCCCGCGACATCGCCGGCATCGTCAACGCGGGCGGCAACGTGCTGGGCCTGATGCCCCACCCGGACCGGGCCTTCGAGGTCGACCTCGGCTCCGCCGACGGCGCCCTGCTGTTCCAGAGCGCGCTGGCCAGCGCCTGAGGTTCAGCCTGGGTGCGTCCTTCGACACGCCGCTTTGCGGCTGCTCAGGATGACGGAAATTGGGGACGTCTCCCTTATACGTCATGGTGAGCAGCGCGAAGCGCGTGTCGAACCACGCAGGATCAGCCTGACGGGGAATTAACTGGTCAGGGCGGGCAGCGTCGGCCAGCTTTCCGGCTCTTCACCGGAGGCGGACATGGACATCAGCCGGATCAACTGGGCGTACGAGGCGCTGGCCGTGTCGGCCGTGCTGCTCCTGGTCTGGCTTGTCGTGGCGTTCCGGGCCAGAGCCGGTGCGCCGGCGGCCTTTGTCGGCTTTGTCCATCTGCTGGTCGCGGGCCTGCATTCCGCCGCCCCGATCCGCGGCTATCTTGACCCCGGCTACGAAGGCTACGGCTTTGGCCTGCTGCAGGCCGCGCCGGGCCTGGACGTGACCATCACCGCCGGCGCGGTCTGGATCGCGGCCCTGTTGGGCGCCTTCCTGGCCCTGTCGAAGGCCCGGCCGGCCATGGCCTTCGTCGCCCTGACCAGCGCCGCTTTCGCCGTGATCATCGGCGCGCCGCTGGTGCGGGACGTTGTGAACGACGCCGGGGCCAGCAAGGTTCAGCTGGGCGAATACCTGACCATCCCCGGCGTGGCGGCTATCGCCCTGCTGCTCGTGGTGCTGGTCGTGCCGTTCGTGATCGGCTTTTTCTGGGCGGCCAGCCGGGTATTGCGGAAGGCCTGAGCTAAACCCGCCTTACCGAGATGAACTTGACCGTCGGGTCGAGGATCTGGCCGGCCATGCCGTAGTCGGCCCCTTCGGTCGGCGAGACCGGCATGGCCTGGATCTTGAGCACCACGTCCAGCCCCTCGACCACCTGTCCGAAGGCGGCGTAGCCCTGGTTGTCACCCGGCTGGATCGGGTTGACGTCGTACCAGGGCGCGTCCTCGAGGCAGATGAAGAAGTCGCCGCGGGCGGTGCCAAGGCCGGTGCGCGGCATGGAGATGGTCCCGACCTTGTGTTTCAGGCCGGTCTTGTCGGTGGATTCATGGGCGATCGGCGGCAGCAGCCGCTTGGGATCGCCGTGGCAGCCGCCCTGCAGCAGCCCGGCCTGCGCGAGACCCGGCACCTTGATGGTCCGGTAGAATTCCGCCCCGTCGAACCGCTTCTGGTCGGTGTAGCGCAGGAAGTTGGCGACGGTGATCGGCGCCTTGTCGCCGTAGAGCTCCAGGGTGATCGTCCCCACGGCGGTGACGATGGCCACACGGGTGGCGGGAACCTGGGCGAGCGCCCCGCCGCCGAGGAAGGGAAGGCCGGCGAGCGCGGCCACGACGGTTCTGCGATCCTGTCTCATGCCGCCATGTTGACTCGGCTGTCCTGACATTTCGAGGGGAATCCGCTAAGCCCGCGCCATGACCGCCTCCCCCGCGAAAAGCATGGCCGACACGGCCGTCGAGTATGGCCTCAAGCCGGAGGAGTACGAGCTGATCGTGCGCCGGCTGGACCGCGAGCCCAACCCCGTGGAGCTTGGGGTGTTTTCGGTTATGTGGAGCGAGCACTGCTCCTACAAGTCGAGCCGCCTGCACCTGAAGACCCTGCCGACCAAGGCGCCCTGGGTGATCCAGGGGCCGGGCGAGAATGCCGGCGTCATCGACATCGGCGACGGCCTCGCCGCCGTCTTCAAGATGGAGAGCCACAACCACCCCTCCTATATCGAGCCCTACCAGGGCGCGGCGCCGGGGGTGGGCGGCATCCTGCGCGACGTC
>JACRBD010000174.1 GCA_016234625.1 Caulobacterales bacterium
ACATCATCGGCGCCGAAAACGTGGTCTGGGCCAGCCTGTCCAACCACGTGAAGCAGGTGGTGGCCCTGAGCACCGACAAGGCCTGCAACCCGGTCAACCTGTACGGCGCGACCAAGCTGGCCTCGGACAAGACCTTCGTGGCGGCCAACAACCTGTCGGGCGACATCGGCACGCGCTTCGCGGTCGTCCGTTACGGCAATGTGGTCGGCTCGCGCGGCAGCGTCGTGCCCCTGTTCCGCCGCCTGCTGGCCCAGGGCGCGACGGAGCTGCCGGTCACCGACCCGCGCATGACCCGCTTCTGGATCACCCTGGACCAGGGCGTCGACTTCGTCCTGTCGTCCCTGACCCTGATGCGCGGCGGCGAGATCTTCGTGCCGAAGATCCCCTCCATGACCATGCCCGACCTGGTCCGCGCCATGGCCCCCGGGGCCGGGATCAAGGTGGTCGGCATCCGCCCCGGCGAGAAGCTGCACGAGACCATGGTCGGCGCCGATGACTCCCGCCAGACCGTCGAACTCTCCGACCGCTATGTGATCGAACCGTCCTTCGTCGAATACATCCGCACGCCCTTCGGCCCGGCCGATGGCGGCAAACCGGTGGAGGAGGGCTTCTCCTACGCCAGCGACAACAACAGCGACTGGCTGACGGCGGAACGGCTGACGGCCATGCTGGAGGAGACGGGATCGTGACCAAGGGGTTCCTCCCCTACGGCCGCCAGACCATCGAAGACGACGACATCGCGGCCGTGGCCGCCGCCCTCCGGGGCGACTACCTGACCACCGGGCCCACGGTGGAGGCCTTCGAGGCCGCGTTTCGCGAGGTCGTGGGGGCCGGTCACGCGGTGGCCTGCAGCAACGGCACCGCCGCCCTGCACATGACCATGCTGGCGGCCGGGATCGGCCCCGGCGATGTCTGTATCGTCCCCTCGATCACCTTCCTCGCCACCGCCAACTGTGCCGCCTATGTCGGCGCGGACGTGGTGTTCGCCGATGTGGATTCCGACAGCGGCCTGATGACGCCGCAGACCCTGGCCGAGGCGCTGGATCGGGCGAAGGGGCGCCGGGTGCGGGCCGTCCTGCCGGTGCATCTGCGCGGCGACGTCTGCGACCTGCCGGCGCTCGCGGCCCTGGCCGGCGAGGCCGGTGCGGCGCTGATCGAGGACGCGCCCCATGCGCTCGGCTCGACCCTCAAGGTCGGCAACCATGTCGAACGGGTCGGCGACTGCGCCCATTCGCTGATGTCGACCTTTTCCTTTCACCCGGTGAAGACCATCGCCACCGGCGAAGGCGGCATGGCCACGACCAACGACCCGGCGCTCGCCGAGCGTCTGCGTCGCGCCCGCAGCCACGGCATGAGCCGCCCGCCCGGGGCCGATCCGTGGCTCTACGAGATGGTCGAGCCGGGGTTCAACTATCGCCTGCCCGACATCCTCTGCGCGCTCGGTCTGTCGCAGCTGGCCAAGCTGCCGCGGTTCATCGCCCGGCGTCGGGCCTTGGCCGCCGCTTACGAGACCGCCCTGGCGCCGCTGTCGCCGCTGGTGCGACCCGCGGCGAGGCCGGAAGGGTCCGATCCGGTCCTGCATCTGATGACGGTGCTGATTGACTTCACCGCCGCCGGCAAGACGCGCCGGCAGGTGGTGGAGGCGTTGACCGCTAAGGGCATCGGCAGCCAGGTCCACTACATCCCGGTGCACAGCCAGCCCTGCTGGGTGGCGAAGAACGGCCCGCTGGACCTGCCCGGCGCGCGCGCCTGGTACGACCGCTGCCTAAGCCTGCCGTTGTTCCCGACGATGGACGACGGGGATGTCGCGCGGGTGGTCGAGGCGCTACAGGCGGCGCTATTTCGGTGACAGTTTACGAATTCGGGTGCGGCTCTCGAAGCCGGGCTCGGAGCGCGAACCCGAATTCGTAAACTGTCACCGAAATAGAGTCAGGCCGCCATGCCCGCCGACTGCATCAGGCCGCGCACCCTCTCGACGGCTTCGGGCGATTTGGCCAGTTCCTCGCGCAGATCGGGATTGCGGACCAGCTTGAGAGCCTCGCCGCGGGCCCGGTCGG
>JACRBD010000175.1 GCA_016234625.1 Caulobacterales bacterium
CGCTCGTTGAGGTCGAGCAGCTTCTTCTTCTCCTCGCCCTCGGCTTTGTCCGCCTCGGCGAGGAGCGGCTGGAGGGTCTTGGCGAGTTCCATCGCCCGATTGGCTTCGGCATAGGTCGTCGCGCCGGCCGTGATCTGGTCGTTGAGTTCGCGGCGCGATGCCATTTCGGCCTCGGTGGCCGCCGCGAGATCGGTCGCGTTTTCGATCGCGCGCTTGTAGTCGCGCTCGGCCTCCGACATGCGCTCTCGCCCGCCGCGCTCCGGCTTGGCGTCTCCGGCCTTTTTGGTCACCCGGGAATCGCGATTTCCGAGCGCCCGGGTCTCGATGTCGGAGAGCACGCCGTCGAAACCCGACATCGCGTCGTCCCGACCCTTGCGAGCGCCCTCACCCATGCGCGCCATCGCGTTTCGGCCCGCACCCTCGAACGCGTCCGTGAAGCGGGGAATTTGCACGTCTTCGATGTTGTCGAAGATCATCCCAAACCCGAGGAACATCGACCCCGCGTTCGCGATGTTGAGCAGGGTCTGAATCTTGTCGACGACGCTGTTGACCATGCGCTCGACGATGTCGATGACGCTGTTCGCGGCGGTGACCATGATTTCGCCGAAGGCCGCCGGAAGTAGGCCCCAAACGGCTTTGATGCCGCCAACAGCGGCGCCGATCGCGCCCACGGTCGAGCGGGCCATGTCGAGCGCCCAGTCCACGGCGTTCTGATAGAACTCCGCGATGTTGTCCCCGAGCTCGGTGAGCGTCGGGCCGAACACCTCCCAGAGCTTCTCCCCGATGACCTCGAGGGTGGCCCCGAAGGTGTCGCCCATGGTCACGCTGGTGTCGACGCCATCCTTGGCCAGCTTCTTCATCTGGTCCGACGTCAGGCCGAGGCGCTTCTGCAGTTGGTCGGCGCTCTCCGAGGTCTTGTTGATCTGCTGGGCGCCAACCGCGAACCCGACGGCGAACAGACCGGTCACGACGGCAACCCCGGCCGCGATCGCGAGGATGATGGCCGCGACCGGAGCCAGGGCGACAGCCTCGGCGGCCGCAGCAGCGACGGCGGTCTCACCCATCGCCACGTTGGCGGCGGCAGCGGTGCCGGCAGCCACGGCCGCGCCCTCGGCTCCCAGGGCTGCGGCGCCCGAGGCGGCGGCGAGGCGGGTCTGCGCGGTGGCGGCGGCATTAGCGGCCACGGCGAGCTCGCCCTCGGCCACGGCGGCGGCCTGGGCGGCGACGGCCTGGGCGGCGTGCGCACCGGCGGCGATCTCCGACGAGGCAGCCGCGCCGGCGTTCACCGTCGTCAGAATTCCCATCTGCTTGCCGACATCGACGATCACGGACTTGAAGCCCATGCCGCGCTGACCGGCGGTCGAGAAGATGTCGGCGATCTGCGGCCCTTGCTGGATCAGGATCATGAAGGGGCTCATCCCCATCGCGGCCATGACGCCGACGTCGGCGAACTGGCGGCCCATGTTTCCGATTTCCTGGGTGGTTAGGCGAGCTGCAGCATGGCCGCGCTGCTGGGCGCTGGTCATGGCGTTCTGAGCCATGACGGCGGTCTCAAGACGGCCTTCGAGGACGCCGAGGTAGCGCTGGTACTCGTCCGCCCCGAGGGCGCCGAGCTTGTACAGCGCGTCGGCCTCCGACATCTCGGCGTTGGTCTTCTTCATCGCCATCGTGAGGGGGTCGACGGAAGCCCTCAGTGAGTCGGTGCGGCGGTCGATGTCAGCAAGAGCCTCCGACATGCCGTGCAGCCCCGACATCGCAAGCCGTGCCTCATCGGCCAGCGTCTTCGCCGCATCCTCAGCGCGGCCACCGGCCGCCGCCATGCCGTCCAGGCTGGCAGCGGCCTTGTCGGCGCTGGTCGAATCGATCGCGATGCCAAGGGAGGCGATGTCGGTCATCTAGTCCTCCTCTTGGGTCGCGAGCGATGCCCGGTAGGTCATGTCGATGCGAAGGATCGCGCGACGCTCCCAGGCTTGGAGGGGGATGCCCTCGTCGTCCTGCCATGCGTGGATTTCGAGGCGGGTGATCGGGTTCAACGAGAAGCCATTACCGCCCCGGGTCGAGGTGAGGTCCCGCCACCAGAGCCAGATGTGTTCAGCGTGCTTAGGCAGCTGAGGTCCGTGGAAGAGCTCTGCGATGGAGGCGGGGTCACCCTGATCGGCAAGGGCCTGAAGATGCACCCGGCGCGAGGCCCGGAGCTTGCCCTTGCCGATCTGACGATCGAGCTCGAACTGAGCCTCGGCGTAGGCGATCAGGCCTTCGGCGAGGCCTTGGTAAAATTGGTCGTCTTGTTCGACCGGGTGATGATTTGCGCCGCGTAGTGCGGGTTCTCGACGCAGAACTCAGTGGCGGCTTCAGGCGTGCAGGGCTCCTCGAAGCTCCAGCCCACCAGGCGCGCGGCGGCGATGAGGCGACCGAACTCGATGTCTTCCTCAGGCGGGCGGACTTCGTCGGCCGGGCTGGTAGCAGCGGCCGCGCGGATCGCTTCCTTCGAGCGGCGGTCGGCGACCAGGCGGTTAGTCTCCTGGGTGACCTTCTCGGAGTGGCCGCCGAGAACCTGGACGAGGATACCCGAGCCCGAGCCGTCGTCTTCCATCAGCTCGAACTCGAACGGGATCGCGCCAGCCTTCCGGCTGCTGACCGACTTGTAGGAACGCTTGGGGGTGGTCGACATGTTGTCCTCTTTCCTTGGGCTCGTTGGCCCGCTCCGGCGTCAGGCAAGGGCCTGAACCGGTCGAAAACGGCCGACAGATCACCCCGCCGGCCGCGCTCGTTTGGTGGGTCAGCCGCCGGCCTAGACGGCCTGGCTGTCCTGCATGGAGACGATGGTCTGGAGGTCCGCCAGAGCGGCGCCGCCCGACCCGTTGATCTGCGGGGTGATCGGGTATGTGCGGACGATCTCGACCGCCTCGCCGTCGTTCGGGGCGTCGCCAAAGCACTTGCAGGCCGAGTAGACCAGCGTCACGAAGTCGGCCGCCGCCAGCTGGCTGTCCGCCAGGACGAGGAAGACCTTGAACACGGTCTCGTTGTCGAACAGCGTCTGGATCGTGTTGGCGCTGAACTTGGCCATGATCTGCAGCGTGGCCGCGACCTCGCCCCGGATGTGGTCCTTGATCTGGTTGATCGCCCCGCCTTCGCCGGCCTCTGCCTCCCCAGGCTTGATGTTGCCGGTGATGCTCGTGGTGAAGCTGGTGATCGGGATCGGGACGCCGTTGACCACGACCATGCCCGAGACCAGCTTGACCGGGTTGGTGGTCGTCTCGGCCGCCGGCGCGGCGATCGTCTGCGCGTTCCGGGTCCGGTAGAGGCCGGGGCAGTCGAACGAGACCGTGGCGGGGCCAACCGGCGGGGCGGTGATGTCCGCCTTGCCGATCTTCACGTCATTGAACTGCTCGGCGAGCGTCAGGCCGGTGTAGAGTTCCTCGACCGTCCAGTAGTCGTTCGTGTGGCCTGTGGTCGGAACCCAGGCCTTCTTGCCCGGAGTCGTCCAGGTGGCGCCGGTGATCGGGCCTTCGGCGACCAGAGCCACCTTGTTGACCGGAACGACCAGCAGCACGGTCGCGGAGTTCACCGCCAGCACCAGCAGGTTTTTGTTGAGGTTGGCGGCGTTGAAGGTGCCTGCGGTGATCCGGCCGACGTCCCCGGCCTTCACGCCGTCGGTCAGCCACGAGCCGGCCGCGCGGGTGATCGTCCAGTAGGCGCCCGAGACGGCGATGGTGAACGAGGCGGCGGTGATCGCCGCAGTGGCCGCGAAGTCCTTGCGCAGCAGGGAGGCGAACATCTCGGAGAAGGTGCTGGGCGAAATGATCGCATCCAGCTTGCCCGAGGTGGTTTGCGGCCCCGCATTGTCGCCGGTCGACTGCTGGTGGGCGACGATCTCGTTCGACTGCCAGGTGGCGACGGCCTTGGTGAAGACCGAATTGGTGCGGCGCTTCACCTTGCCGCCGGTGGTCGCGGGGACGGCAAGCCCGGATTGCTTGGCGAAAACCGTCTGTTTCAGGAGGCCTTGCTCGTTGGCCATGGGATGCTTCCTCTCATGTCGAAGGGATAGCGGCCAGCAGTCTGGCAGCCTGTGGGGGCGCGAGGGCGCCGATTGAAATGAAGGAAGGCTGAGCTGGGCGACCCCCACCGCGAAGGGTGGGGGCGCTGGTGCTGACAACCGTCTTCCGGCCGACCGGCGGGATGATCCAAACCGGCGGGCATTTGCTTCAAGGTCAGCGCGGCCACGCTACGACCGGCCAGTGCTACTGTCTAGGCCGCCACCTGGGCAGTGAAGGGGACCCGCACGGTGACGACGAAGCGGCCGTCATCGACGAAGGCGGGCAGGACTTCCGGGGTCTTGTCGATGAGGACATCGACGCCAAGGGCGCTGCAGGTGGTGGGCCGGGGGAACGTGGCCTTTACGAGCTCGGCTCGGGCCGCCGCGTCCCCTGATCCGGCCTTGATCGGAAAGCGAAGGGACACCTGCAGGAAGCCGCGCTGGACAGCATGCGGGCCGATCTCGGAGTTGTCAGGCCTGGCCAGCATCAGGTGGACCGCCTGATAGGGCACGGTCGGCTCCGGCGGGGTGAACTCGTCGTTCTCCCAGGCCGTGGCGATGGCTGGCGTAATGACCGCGAGGTGGGTTTCCAGCGCGGCCCGGATCGCAACGATGCTCATCAGTTCAGCTCCGAAGCGGCCCGGTCGACGAAGGTTTGGAACTCAAGGACGGTCAGCCCGACCATCCCGGCCGGGGCCTGCGTTGAGTGGCCGGCTTCGAGCGGCCAGGCATAGGGGAGTGAGTTCGTCAGGTAGTAGACCTTGCCGCCCGCCTCGACAGGGATGGCGGCCGCGATCTGGCCCTTGGTGGCCTCGCCCGTCGGGTCAACGGCCTCCGTCGTCGCCGCAGACGCGGCGCCGATCTGGAGCACCCAGTTCGCCCGGAAACGGCCGCCGACATAACCCTCGGGTGCGGGTCGCTTCCACAGCTCGGGGCGGCCCACCGGCGATCGGTCGATCACCACATTGCACATGTCGATGATGGTCTTGCGGATGACTAGGTCGGCGTTGAACTTGGCCTTGGCCGCGAAGTCCGCCAGGGCGAGCTTGAAGGGCCCCGACATCAGGCCCGCCGCAGTTGGAGGTAGGCGTAAACCAGCAGGCCCGCTGGCTTGAAGGGCTCGACCGCCATGATGACCCACGCCGTGCCGTCCGCGTAGGTCAGGGTATGGCCGGCCTCGGGCAGCGTGATCGCCGTGCCGTCGGTCTTCAGCGGCGAGAGCATGAACCGCTTGTCGCCGGTCTTGATCAGCGCGCCGTCGATCAGGCTGGCGCGGTAGGCTTCCTCGATTCCTGAGCAGGCCTGCGTCGAGGGCGCGCCGGCGGTCGCCCTGCCGGTCGTTGGATTGTAGGTCGAGGCCGCCGTGGCCGAGATGGTGACCGCCTGGCCTTTGCCGCCGGCCGACTTCGGCGCGAGCTTTCTCGCGGCCAGGGCCTGGGCGCGGTCATCGTAGGCCATGATCAGGCCCGCGTGAGCCGCAGGCCGCCCGCAGAGCGCAGGAACGGGGCCATGAGGTTGTCGATCGCCGGGTAGGTCTTCCGGCCGGTCGAGTAGTCCTGATACTCGGTCTCGATCGGGCCGACCTTCTCGCGCTTCACCGCCTGTTCGATGTCAGGCGAGAGCTCGGCGCTGTCTGCCCGGATCGACGCCTCGATGCAGGCCTTTACGACCTCGGCCGGAACCTCGTCGCTCGGGTAGTAGGCGAAGGAGCCGACATCGCGCTGCGGGACTTCGATGCGCGGGAAGTCCAGCGCCTGAGTGGTCGAGACGCGGCGGCCGGCGAGCTGCTGGCGGTAGGTCTGCCCGAGGTAGTCGGTGCCCTTCCGCAGCAGAATCTCGATCGCCGCGTCATTGCCATAGGTGATGCCCCGGCCGTCGCAGTGGGCCTTGTAGGCGAGCACCGACGCGAGGCTCTCCGCGTCGGCCTTGCCGGTCCCGTCTTCGACGACCAGGGCCACGGATCAGGCTCCGGCCTGAGCGGCGCGGCGCTCGACCTCGGCAGCGACGATCTTGTCGGCCGCCTCGGTGTTGATGTCGCCGGCATCGGGCTGGATCGCCTTGGCCAGCTTCACACGCTGGGTCCAGTGGGCGTCCTTCCAGTCAGCAGGGATATCGACCACCGTGGGGTTCGTCTCGTCGGCGTCCGAGCTCTCGACCGCCGGCACGATCGAGGCCGCGTCGATCTCGGCCGCGGCGGCGCCCGGATCGGCCGCCAGACGGTTGAGTGTCGCCTGAAGCCGGCCCTCGCGGGTGGGCTCATCCTCGGCGTTCCAGTCGGCAACGGAGAGGCCGCTCTCGCGCTGGCTGGCGACCACCAGGCCGCCTAGTTGGACGCGCAGGGCGCCGACCTCGACGATGGCCGGAAGGTCGCTGGAGCCGAGCAGGAAGTCCGGCTCCGATTCCTTGGCGCGCGCCGCTTCCAGCAGCGCGGCCAAGGCGGCGTTGTCCGGATGGCCCTCGAACTCGACGTCGAGCAGCGAGAGCTCGGCGAGCAGCTCGGCGCGTTCGGTTCGCCAGGCGCGAAACTCCTCAGCGCCCGGCCAGGTCTGGCCGCTCTCATCGTGCACCACGGTCGTACCGTCGGCGCCGAGGCTATAACCGTCGGGCAAGCTGCCGCCCGGCTCCTTGTCGCCGTCGAGGTCGAGCGGATTGTGCTCGGCGGCCTTGGCGGCGGCCTCGGCAGCGAGGGCCGCCTCGGCGCGAGCCTTCTCCTGGATGGCCTTGTGACGCTGGCCGAGGCCGTACCGCAGCTCTTCGTCGCTGATCCCCGCCAGGTCTTCGCGGAAGGCCACGACGGCGAGCTCGATCAACTCGACCCGCCCGGTGTGATCAAACGGCCCGGGCAGCGGCGTGTCGTCGCCCTCGATGCGCTCGTGGACGGCCGGGTCGAAGGCGAGCGCGTCGATCAGGACGAACTCGCCCTGACCTTCGGCCCAAGGCTTGACTTTGATGGTGCTCATGGGGGGTCTCCCTGTTTTCGCAGAGGCGTCCGAAGGGGTCGGGCGTCTGTGGGAAAACAGGGCGGGGACCGGGGCCCCCGCCCTGCTCAATCCGAGCTCGGGGATCAGCCGAGCAGCGAGCCGGAGTGCCGGGGGGCGATCAGCTTCTTCGCCCAGGCCAGGTTCACCTCGTAGCGGTTCTGGCGCTTCTGCTTGTAGACGCAGAACTCGTACGTGATCAGGCTGACCGGGTCCTGGATCAGGATCACGTCGTCGGCGCTGTCTCCACCCTCCGGCATGGCCGGCGCGCGGGTGGCGAGCTGGATTGCCGAACGGTGGAAGAACAGGTTGCGCTTGGCGGCCGCCGAGACGGTGATCGCCGTCGCCGAGGCCGGGATCGCCTGAAGCAGGCCCGGTTCGGCGAGGGTGATCGTGCCGCCCCCGGAGACGTCGGCGTCGCCGCTGACGACCAGGTACTTCCGGGTGTCGCCGGCGAAGGCGACGAAGTCACCCGCAATGACGGTTCCGGTCCCGGCCGAGGCAAGGGTGATCACGGTCGCGCCGATGGCATAGCCGGCGGTGTTCGTGGTCGCCGAGGCGCCCGTTCCCGCAGTCACCGCTGTGCGGATCGCGGCGGACTGGTGGAGCGCCATGCCTTCGAGCATGCCGAGGCGGCCGTAGCGGAGCATTTCGTCCGTGCCGGCTTCGTTGACCTTGAACAGCGAGGACTGCTTGCCGCGCAGGTTGCGGATCGCCGTCGAGCCCAGGACCAGGTGACGATCCGATTCCGGAGCGCCGTTTTCGTCGAGGACTTCGAGGGCGCCGGCCACGTCGGACAGGTCGCCGGCAGTGCCGAACGGCGTGGTGCCGGCGGTACCGTAGGCGCGGCTGACGTTGGTCGCGAGCTCGGTGTAGAGGTCGCCCTCGACTTCATTGGTCAGGGTCCGCAGGGCTTGGGCGATGCTGTCCTGGTTGATCCGGTCCAAGGTGCCAGCGGTCTGCAGGCTTTTGGTCTCCTCGCCGGTGATGCCGAACGGAACCGAGCGGGCCTTCGAGATGGTCATTTCGACCTTGCCGATGGTCCGCGACGGCGTGTCCGCCGCGTAGGCCGCGGGGATGAGGTCTTCGGCCGCCATCGCGCCGACCACCGGGGAGGTGATCGTCTGGTTGAGGGCGGCGCGTTCGGCGCTGAAGTCCTGCGCGACAGCGCGGATGAGTCCGACCTGTTCGCGGGAGACAACGTCCATGGCTTGGTAGATCACCGGGATGAGACCGGTGAGGGTCAGCGTGCCCATAGGGGCCTCCTTGTCGCTGGGGGGAAGTTCGGGGTGGGGTTAGTCCAAGGCGGATGGCCCGCCGGTCGTTCGAGCCATCCGGCCCAGGCGCCGCCCCCGATCCCGGGCACGGCAGATTTCGTCAGTCGACGATGGCGGCCTTACCTTCGCGTACCTCACCGGCCAGGGAGGCTTTCGCGCCGGCTTCCATCTTGTCGAAGTCGGCGCGACGGACTTCGCGCTTGCCGCCACTATTGCCGCCGCCGCCGTTGTTGGCCCCGCCGCCGGCGCCGATCTGGCCTTTGAGGATATGGTCTTTGAAGGGGTCGGCGGAGATCAGGAGTTCCAGCGCTTCCTCGAAGTCGGCGACCTCGCCCGGCCGAGCGCGGGAAAACAGCTTATTGCCCGAGGCGTCGTAGGGCACGACCTTCCCGTCCTCGACCTTGAAATTCTGCCCGTAGGTGCTCTGCAGCATGTGCTTGGGGACGGCGACCTTCTCGGCGACGAACTTGGAGTTGGCGAACGAGCCGCCGATGAGGGCCGAGTCGAGTTGGCCCTTCAGAGTGTCGCGCTGGCCGGTGATGTCCTTGATCTGGTCATCGGCCGCCTTCTGAGCGGCTTTCACCTGCTCCTCGGCGGCCAAGACAGCGGCGCGCTTGATCTCGTCGACCTTGCCGGCGGTGAGCAGCTGGCCCGCGTCGATGTTCGCGATGGTCTCCAAGGCCTTCTTGGCGGCGTCGGGATCCTCGATGCCCTCGAAGCCCTTGAGCTTGGTCTCGGCGGCTTCCTTGGCCTCGCGGTGGCCTTTGGCCTCGCCGTTCAGCCGCGAGATCGTCGCAACGGTGGCGACGGCGTCGAACGGAACGTCCTTGCCGTCGTCGTGGGTGTAGACCGGCTTGCCGTCGACGACGACAACATGCCCGGCTTCGTCGAGCTTGAGCTTCATGGTGATGCTTTCTCCGGCATCCGCCGGTGGCTGAGGGCTATCTGGCCCGAGCGCCCTGCCCGATCCCGGACGCAGGGCATGAAAAAGCCCGCCGGGTGAGGGCGGGCGGTTCACGACGCGTAGGCGCCGATTCTGTTTAAGGCCTGTAGGGCCGGCGGGCGGCCGGATCGACTCGCCAGGCCGAAGATGTGATCGTCCTCGCCCACCAGAGAGCCGGGGGCGGACGCATGGACATACCGAAGAAGGGCGCCGCGCTGGCGCGGGTCGCGAAATTCTTCCGAGCCGAGGCCGGCCCGCCGGGAATGGTTGTTCTCGCACTCGCCACGCCGGAGGGCATCGATCCGTACATGTTGACGATCGACGACGCCGCGACCGCCGCCGTGCGGGTTCTTCAGGTGGCCAGTTCGGACCCCGACGATCCGGTGGCCTATCCGGCGGACGAGGTCATTGCCCAGGTCGCCGACGACGGGACGATCGTCCTAAGGTTCAGGCTGGGTGGGGGTTACCTTCCCCTGAGCCTTGAACCTTCAGTCGCCGCAGCCCTGAAAGCCGCACTCGACGGAGCGCCGGAGGTGGATCGAGATCCATCTCGAACCCCACGTCGCGACCACTGAAGAGCAGCGCGCGAAAGCCGAAGCAGCGCGCGATCACCTTCACCAAGCGACGACGCCATCCCGGCTGACGGTCAGACATGGCCGAATCTCCGGATATGCGAACCCCCGCCGAAGCGGGGGCTCTGGTCGCGACATTTGACGTTTGGGCGTCAGCACTGGCATGGCCGCGACCTTCCGCCGAGGCGGATTAGTCGGCCGACGGCGACAACGCTCGTATGGGCGTCACGAGAGCGACGGTCGTTCCCTCGGCCTTCCGCCACTGAGACCAGAGGTCCCGGACGAATCTCTTTTCGACGTACCGCTGAGCCCGATTGTGGGCGTGGCCCCTCGTCGCGACCCGCTCCAGTTCGTACAGCTTCCGGGCGTCGTAGACCGCCTTGAGCGGGCCGCCGGCCTTCACGATGCAGGAGCCGATGTTCCAGACGACCGAGCGTCGACCTGGCGAATAGCCATGCTCGATCGCCGCATCGCCCGTAACCCGCCGTTGGCGCGTCCCGTCAGGCATGACCGCGAGACCCATGCGCTTCCAGAGCTTGGCCGGGTTCGAGTAACTGGCCAGGTCCCCGGCCTCTCCGACGATCGCGGCTAGGCTGAGCAGCCCAACGCCGCGGACACTCTCCACATAGGGCGCGACCGGAAGCGCCTTGGCCAACGTGGCTAGCCGCTTCTCGACAAGCCGCCGATGCGCCTCGATGCTCTGGCGCGCTTCGATCAGCGGAAAGGTCGCCGCCAGGGCCAGGCCGGCCAGCTCATGCTCCCCAAGCCCGTAGGCCGAGACGAACAGCTTCTCGGCCGCGTCCTTGTCGCCCGCCATCAGGCGCCGACAGAGTGCCTTGGCCTGAAGGGTCAGGGACTTCTCGGCACGATGCCAAGCCTGACGCCGGCGCCACTGCTCGCGGAGCTCGGCGATGACGGCGGGGTCAGCACCCGATATTTGGTCTTCGCGGACAGACTTCGAAGGGCCGACCCCGCCTTCCCCGTCGCCAGGGATGAAGGTGCTGGCGGGCGGCAGTTCAGATTTGGGTGACGCAAGAACCTTGGCCATCCCGCCAGCTTCGGCCCGAGGGCCGATCTCGGTTGATGCGGAGGGGCCGAAGCCCTCTCCGCCAGCGACAGTTGTCCTGGGGCCCTTGCGGGCAATCCTGCACGGGTCGCCGATCTCGTCTTCAGGCCGCGTCACGTTGCGCCTCCGCCTGCAGTTCCTTGAGCCGCTTGGCGGTCAGCACTTCGCCGACGGTCTTGCCCGCCGGGATGCTCTGCGCGATCAGCGAGAGCCAGCGGGCCTTCACCCCCATGTCCTTCGCCTGGGCGTCATAGAAGCCCGCAGCGCGGACGACGTCGTCGCGGGTCGCCTCCGAGAGCTTCACGCCGCCCGGCAGCGGGAACATCAGGAGCGTCCCAGAGGCCAGATGGGCCACGCGGTCGGCCTGCGAGGCCTTGTCGGCGCCGCGCCCGAGCGCGATGGGTTCGGACGGAGCCGACCAGATTGACCGCCGCCGCTCGTGCATGATTCGGCGCACGGCTTCCATGCAGGCGCCGGCGATCAGTGGTTCGGTCAGGGCGTCGCGGAGTTTCGGATCCTTGCGGACTGCCGTCTCCATCGAGGCCGCGGCCGTGGTGAGGTCGCCTTTGGCCGCGTCCATGGCCGACCGAGCCGCATCCGCGACGGGGTCGAAGTTGGCGGGCATCTTCTGAGCGCGCTGGGCCATCAGACCAGCTCCTCGTCGAACGTCGCGCCGCCGAACTCGAAGATCGCGCCGACCCCGTGGCGGCCGATGACGACCGAGCCGTCGTCCCGCGACTGGCTGTGCTTCTCGATCCAGCCGAGGTTGGGCTCGCGATCGCTGTCGAAGCCCTCATCGTTGCACTCGCCGCCTTCGTCCTCGGAGACCAGCTCCAGGTCGGGGTCGTCGTCCAAAACGTCGAGATAGGCGATCATCGCCTCGATGCGGCTCTCGATCACCGCGCGCATCTGGGCGGCGAGGACTTCCGGCTCAGGCCGGGGAGAGGTATGGATGCGGTCAGCTTGGGCCATGGTGCGATCCTCCAGTGATCGTCGGTCTAGGTCAGGGCCGGAGCGAGGTTGCTGCCTTGCTCCGGTCCGTCTTTTATGCGACACCTATTTTGCGATGTCAATAACGGCGATACCTAAAAAGCGCGGCCGACCCGCAACGGGTAAAGACCCGACCATCACGGTCCGGCTTCCGCCCTCCCTTGTCGTTGATTTGGAAGCATGGGCGGCCGCCCGGAGCATGACACGCTCAGAGGCCATTCGGTCGATCATCGAAGCCGCAGTAGTCGTCCGCGATTCGGAGTCTGGTCGAAGCCGCCCTCGGTGAAGGGCTGACTGATCAGAAGCCCGACGCCAGCGGCTCGTAGACGACCGACATCCCGTTACCGCTCGCCCATTGGCGAACTGAGATCGTGTTGCCTCCGATGCGATCAGCGTAGACCTTTTCCCGCCCATCGTCATGAACAGCGACCGCCTGGCCGTATTGCTGAGCGACGGCTGTATCGACGAGCTCGAATAGCGCGACATCTCCATTGAGAACAACGAAGGTCAGGCGATCTGCCTTGAAGACGAACTCGACGGAACGGAAAC
>JACRBD010000011.1 GCA_016234625.1 Caulobacterales bacterium
ATGAGCATTCTTGCTCCGGCGGGACCTTCGTCAAGGACGAGCCCGAAGGGCTCGCCGCTGCGCGGCCGCGAAGCGGTCCTTGACCAAGGTCGCCGTCCGGAGCGAACCATTCCATCAAGGCCTTCAGGGCGTATCAGCATCATTGTCATCCCGGACGGCCCGCAGGGGCGATCCGGGACCCAGATTAAATCCCGGCCGCCCTGCCTGAAGCCGAATCTGGGTCCCGGCTCTCCGCTACGCTGCAGCCGGGATGACAGCGGGGTCTAGATCCACCCGCTCGCCCGCAGCGCCTTGGCGTAGGCCCGGCTGACCGGGACCTTCGCCCCGTCCTTCAGCGTCAGGGTCGCGCGGCCGTCGCCGCGGCGGGCGTGCTCGACGGCGGCCTTGGCCACCCACCAGGAGCGGTGCACCTGGGCGCCCTCCAGCCCCTCGAGTTCAGCGACGGCGTCGCCCAGCCGCATCAGGATCAGGTCCTGGCCCTTGCTGGTGTGCAGCCGCAGGTAATGGTCCTCGGCCTCGACCGCGAAGATCTCGGACCCGCGCAGCTTGACCGGCAGTCGCTCGAGGAACCGCGGCGGGGCGCCGCCGGCCGGCGCGGCGTGGGTCTCGGTCGGCGCCTTCTGGGTGAAGTAGTTCAGGGCGGTCATGGCGCAGTTGACGATGAACACCGGCCCGACGAAGAACCGCAGGTCGGCGAGGTCGAAGTCGAAGCGGTGAAACGCGCAGCTTGAAATGGCCCAGATGAACACCGTCAGCGGCGCGGTCAGGGTGACGGCGATCAGCATCCCCTGCAGCGCCGGCCGGTCGTCGAACCAGCCGCCCCGGTCCACCAGCACTGACACGACAATGCCGGCCATGGCGCCGACCAGCATCACCGGGATCCAGTAGGCGAAGCGGGTCACCAACGGCGCTTCGCCGGTCTGGAAGGCGCCGGCCGCGGCCAGGAACACGCCGGCCAGCGCCGCTATGCCCAGGCCCCGCAGGTGCCGGGTGTCGAGGAAGGCGGCGATCCACGAAGCGCCAACGGCGGCGCCTGTCCGTTGGCGAACGGCCGCTCCCTGTCCACGTATGTCCGACTGCGCCATCCGGCCGCCCTGTCTAAGCCGTCGTCATCGCCAATCCGCCAACAGAGGCAAACCCGATGACCACCCCCCGGATCAAGACCGCCGTCCTTCTCCTGTCAATCGCCACGCTGCAGGCCGCGGCCTTCACCTTCGTCCCGCTGGGTTCCGCCCACGCCCAGGACGCCGCCAGCGTGACCGTGACCTTCACGGGCATTCGGACCCCGTCCGGGGCCATCATGGCCGGCCTGTACGACAGCGAGGCCTCGTTCGCCGGCGGCCAGCCGCTGCAGGGCGTCCGCATCGACGTCACGGGCGGCGACGCCACGACCGTGCTCTCGGGCCTCGCGCCGGGCCGCTACGCGATCAAGGCCTATCACGACGTCGACGGCGACGGCCGCATGGGAACCAACCCCTTCGGCCTGCCGACCGAACCCTACGCCGCCTCCAACAACGCGCGCGGCGAGATGGGACCGCCGGCCTGGGCCGACGCGGTGTTCGAGGTCACCGCCGGCGGGACCGCCCAGACCATCACCATCGACTGACCCTGCCCCAGACCAAGGTCCTCCCCATGAACCGTCGATCCTTCCTGACCGTCGCCGGCGCGGCCACCGCCGCCCTGGCCCTGAACCCCGACAGGCTCTACGCCGCCGGCGCCCTGGGCGACTGGACCCTCGGCGTCGCCGATGTCGAGGCCGACATCGCCCGCCGCGACCTGACCCTGATCCACGGCCGGCCGCCGGCCGGGCTGCAAGGCTCTCTGTTCCGCAACGGCCCGGCGAGGTTCCACCGGCCGGGCGGCTCGGTCGGCCACTGGTTCGACGGCGACGGCATGGTCCGCCGCTTCACCATCCAGGATGGCCGCGCCAGCCTCGCCGCCCGCTTCGTCGACACGCGCAAGCGCCGCGCGGACATCGCCGCGGGCGCGGTGGTCACCGCCGGCTTCGGCACGGCGGCGGGCAAGGGCGCCGGCGTGCAGAGCGCCGACGACGTCAACGCCGCCAACATCTCCGTCCTGCTGGCGGGAGACGACCTTTGGGCGCTCTGGGAGTCCGGTTCGCCCTACCTGATGGATCCGGAGACGCTGGAGACCAAGGGGCTCAAGACCCTGCGGCCGGACCTCGCCGGCATGCCGTTCCTGGCCCACCCCCGCTACGAACCCGACGGCACGGTGTGGAACGTCGGCCTGGCTGGCAAGAAGGCGTTCGTCTGGTAGGTGGCCGCCTCCGGCGCGCTCGAGGCGGCGACCCTGATCGAGCTGCCGCGCGCCAGCTATGTCCACGACTTCACGGCCACGGAGCGGCACATCATCCTGGTCCTGCAGCCCTGGATCCAGGAGCGGTTCGTCGCCCCGCTGGCGGCCGGCTTCGCCTGGCGGCCGGAGCTAGGCACGCAGGTCCTGGTCATCGACAAGGCCGACCTGGGCAAACGCCGGACGTTCGAGACCGACCCCTTCTTCGTCTTCCACATGGGCGACGCCTGGGAGGAGACCGACGGGACGATCCGTTTCGACCTCTGCGCCGACCCGGACGCCTCGTTCGCGGTCGAGGGCGGCGCGGCCCTGATCAACGGGCGGCGGCCGGCCGCCCTGGCGCGGCCGGAGCTGCGCCTGATCAGCCTGCATCCGGACGGCCGATGCGGGGTCGAGAAATCGGGGCTCGTGGCCGAATTTCCGAAGGCCGATCCCCGGTTCGCGGGCCTGGGGCGCGGCCAGACCGTCTGCGCAGGCTCGGGACAGGGCGACAATCCGCTGTTCCAGTCCCTGGCCGTGCGCGACTGGAAGCGCGACCGGGTCGACAGCTTCGACTTCGGCCCGCGCCAGCCGGTCGAGGAGGCGCTGTTCGTCCCCCGCCCAGGGTCCACGGAAGAGTTCGACGGCTGGCTGCTGGGGGCGAGCATCAATCTCGACGCCAGGGCCAGCGAGCTGCACGTGTTCGACGCGCGGCGGGTCTCGGCCGGGCCGGTCTGCAGCTGGCGCGCCGACGTGGCCCTGCCGATCAGCCTGCATGGCGCGTTCAAGGGAGCCTGACGATGGACCTCAACCCCCTCGCCGGGACCCAGCCCGGCAACCGTTCCGCCGGCTGGCTGCTGAGCGGCGCGGCGCTCGTCGCCACCGTGCTGCTGTTTGGCCGGCAGATGCTGCGCATCGTCCTGCATGCCACGCCTCACGGCCTGGATGTCCCCCTGTTTCTCGCCCAGCCGACCGTGATCCAGATCCATGTGCTGGCCGCTGTCACCTCGGTCGCGGTCGGGGCGGTGATCCTCTGGGCCCGCAAGGGTCGGACCTTCCACCGGACCATGGGCTGGATATGGGCGAGCCTGATGGCCGCCGCCGCCGGATCCTCGCTGTTTATCGTGGGACTGAACGGCGACCACTGGTCGCCGATCCACCTGCTCAGCGGCTGGACCCTGGCATTGCTGCCGGTCGCGGTGTGGGCCGCGCGGCGCCACAACGTGAACCTCCACAAGCGGACCATGACCGGCGTGTTCTGGGGCGCCTCGATCGTCGCCGGCGCCTTCGCCTTTCTGCCCGGCCGGCTGATGTGGTCCCTTTTCATGGGCTGACCGGCTTGCCAGCGGGCGAGGGGCGGGCGTATCGCAGTGCGGTCGCCCGCCAGGATCGCCCGGCCATGCCCACCGTCGTCAATCTGCGCCCACGCAACGCCGGCCGCGGCCGACCGTCCAAGGGAACCGGCGTCGATCTCAAGGAGGTGATCCTCAACGCGGGGGAGGCCCTGTTCGCCCTGCACGGCTTCTACGGCGTCACCACCCGCCAGGTGGCCACCGAGGCCGGGGTCGATACGGCCCTGATCCACTACTATTTCGGGGCCAAGCGCGAGCTGTTCGACGCGGTGCTGCTGCGTCGGGCCGAAATCCTCAACAAGGCTCGGGCCGACGCCATGACCGCCTACGAGGCGGCCAATCCCGGAACGATGACGGCCGAAGGAGTCATCGCCGCCTTCATCGATCCACTCTTCGAGCGGGCGATGACCGGCGGCCAGGGCTGGAAGCACTGGTTCAGCCTGGTGGCCCAGATCAACACCACCCCGGCCTGGGGCGGCGAGGTGATGCACCGCTTCTTCGACCCCGTCGTGCGCCAGCTGGTTGAAACCCTGGGCCGCGCCCTGCCGCAGGCCGACGCGCGCGACCTGTTCTGGTGCTACCAGTTCCTGACCGGGTCCATGACGCTGACCATGGCCGAGACCGGCCGTATCGACCAGCTGTCCGACGGACTGTGCCATGCCAGTGATCTCGAGTCGGCCCGCCAGCGGCTCTACGCCTACTGCGCCGCCGGATTCGAGGCGGTGGTGCGCAACAGCCGGGGCTGATCAGCCGTCGCCTGCGACATCAGCGCCCATGTGGCGCCAATTCATCACCTGATGAAAAAGAGACCTCCTGACGCGCGGAAGCCCTTCCGTGCGCGTCAGGACTGACAGACAGTCCCCGTCAATTCGCGTCTTGGTGAATTAACAAGCAATAGCGTCCGCCAACGGACCGGCAAATGACCGCGTGTCGTGGCGACGCCTTAGGGAGGGCGATATCAATGAAGGTTCTGTGGAAGAGTGTGCTTCTGGCGGGCGTAAGCAGCCTGTCGATCGGCGGGATCGGCAGCGTCGCCGCGGCCCAGGATACGGCCTCCGCGCAGGTCGATACGGTGGTGGTCACCGCCCGTCGGCGTGAAGAGTCCCTGCAGGACGTGCCGATCGCGGTCAGCGCCATGAGCGGTGAAGCGCTTGAGGCTATCGGCGCCCAGGACCTGACGGCCGTCGCCCAGTCGATGCCCAACGTGACGCTGGAAAACTCACGCGCCACCAACTCGACCCTGACCGCCTTCATCCGCGGCGTCGGCCAGCAGGATCCCGTGGCCGGCTTCGAGCAGGGCGTCGGCATCTATCTGGATGACGTCTACCTCAATCGCCCGCAGGGCGCGGTGCTCGACGTCTATGACGTTGAGCGGGTCGAGGTGCTGCGCGGTCCACAAGGCACGCTCTATGGCCGCAACACGGTTGGCGGCGCGGTGAAATACGTGACCCGTCGTCTCGAAGCGGACCAACCGACGTTCAACGCCAAGCTTGCCTACGGCAGCTACAACCAGCTTGACGCCGTCGTGTCCGGCTCGATCCCGCTGTCCGACACCTTCCGCGTCGGCGCGGCCGTGGCCCTGCTGACCCGCGATGGCTTCGGGACCAACCTCACCACCGGCGAGGAGAACTACAACAAGGACGTGCTCTCGGCGCGATTCTCCGCCGAATTCGAGCCCACCGAGAACCTGCTGATCCGGTTCGCCATCGACCACACGCAGGATGATTCGGCGGCCCGCCAGGGCTACCGCCTGCTGCCGACAATCTCCGGCGCCCAGCCCACCCTGCTCAACGGCGACTACGACACCCTGGCCGGCATCACCACCTTCGGTCCGATCCGCAAGAACGAGCTGACGGCCACCGGCGGTCAGCTGCTGATTGACTGGTCGATCAACGAGAACTGGACCTTCAAGTCGATCACCGCCTACCGCGAGGACGAAACCAACTCGCCGATCGACTTCGACTCCACCGCGCCGCAGAAGTTCGACGCGCCTGTGGTCTACACCAACGAGCAGCTGAGCCAGGAACTGCAGCTGATCTACGAGGGCGACCGCATGACCTTCGTCGGCGGCCTCTACTATCTCGACGCCAACGCCTTCGACGCCTTCGACGTGGTCTTCACCACCGTCACCAGCTTCACCCTGGGCGACGTCGACACCAAGACCTGGGCCGCCTTCGGCGAAGTGACCTTCGACCTTTCGGATGCCTGGAGCCTGACCCTGGGCGGCCGCTATACCGAGGACGAGCGCACCTCGCGCGTGATCCGCCAGACCTTCCTGGGCGTGAACTCGCCCTACTTCGGCAACGCCGGCGCGGTGAACCTCACCCCGACCGTCACCGTCGGTGGTCAGCAGGTCGTGCCCGAGTTCAACGGGTCGCGCACGGACGAGGCCTTCACCCCCCGGGTCATCCTGGCGTGGGAGCCGAGCGACACCGTCAACATCTATGCCTCGTACTCGCAGGGCTTCAAGGGCGGCGGCTTCGACCCGCGCGGCAACTACTCCAATGCCGACGTCCGCGGCGGCTTCCTGCCGGAGACGGTGGATTCCTACGAACTGGGGATCAAGGCGACCCTGTTTGACGGCCGGGCGACCGCCAATACGGCGATCTTCTTCGCCGACTACCAGGACGTGCAGATCCCGGGTTCGGTCATCGTTGTCGGTCCGCCGGTCAGCTTCGTCGGCACGGTGACCAACGCCGGCGCCGCCGAGATGTCGGGCGTCGAGTTTGAAGGCGCCGCCTCGTTCACCGACAATCTGTCGGGCACCCTGGCCATCGGCTACATCGACGCCAAATACACCGAGTTCATGGCCGGCGGCATTAACGTGGCCTCGGCCAGGGACGTGCAGAACACGCCCGACTGGACCGGTTCGGCGAGCCTGACCTACAAGGCGCCGCTGTCGATGTTCAGCCGCACCGGCGAGATCTCGTTCAACGGATCGGCGGCCTATCGCGGGGACACCCAGCAGTTCGAGGTGGCCATTCCGCTCCTCGACCAGCCGGGCTTCTGGCTCTACGACGCCGCGGTCAACTGGATCTCGGACGACGGGCATCTGAAGCTCAGCCTGGTTGGCCGCAACCTGGCCGATGAACGCTACATCACGTCCGGCTACAATTTCCCCGGCGCCGCGACCGACAACTCGGTGCTCGCCTTCTGGGGCAACCCCCGGACCGTGACGGCGTCGATCGCATTCCGCTACTGATCTATCCCTCCCATCTGGCGGCGGCGACCCAATCCGGGTCGTCGCCGTCTTCTTTTCCGGCTAGGGATCAGGCATGACGGACGAGACGACGAAGGCCGCCCCCGGCGGCGCCTACCGCTACTACGTGCTGGCCATGCTGGTGGTCGTCTACACGTTCAACTTCGTCGACCGGCAGATCCTGGGGATTCTGAAGGACTCCATCCAGGTCGAGCTAAAGCTTACCGACACCCAGGTCGGCCTCATGGGCGGCATCGCGTTCGCCGCCCTCTATTCAACGCTCGGCATTCCCATCGCCTGGCTCGCGGACCGCTACAGCCGCACCTCGATCATGACCGGCGCGCTGGCCCTGTGGAGCGGATTCACCGCCGCATGCGGCCTGGCGACGGGTTTCTGGAGCCTGTTCCTGCTGCGCATGGGCGTGGGCGTCGGCGAAGCAGGCGGCGTCGCCCCGGCCTATTCCCTGATCTCCGACTATTTTCCGCCCCGGCAGCGCGCCCGCGCCATGGCCGTCTTCTCGTTCGGCATTCCCCTCGGCATGGGGCTGGGCATCCTGGCCGGCGGCCTGATCGCCGCCCGGGTCGACTGGCGCTGGGCCTTCGGGGCCGTCGGCCTGACCGGCCTGCTCATCGCGCCGGTATTCAAGCTGACCGTCCGCGACCCGCAACGCGGCGCCTTCGACGGAACGCCCGGCGCGGCGCCGGTCAAGGCCGCCAGCCTCGCGACCGTGTTCAGGCTGGTGACCCGCAAGCCCAGCTTCTGGCTGCTGGCCTTCGGCGCGGCGTCATCCTCCGTCTGCGGCTACGGCGTGGCCTTCTGGCTGCCGACCTTCTTCCAGCGCAGCCTCGGCCTGACGCTGAGCCAGACCGCCCTGTACTACAGCGCCATCACCTTCATCGGCGGCGTGGCCGGCATCTGGCTGGGCGGGTCCATGGCCGACCGCTTCGGCGGCAAACGCAAGGGCGCCTACGCCATCGTCCCGGCGGTCTGTTTCGCCATCGCCCTGCCGTTCTTCTTCCTGTCGCTGAACGCCCCGACCCTGGCCATGGCCTTCCCGCTGTTCCTCGTGCCGACCGCCCTGAACCTGGCCTGGCTGGGCCCGGTGATCACGGCCGTCCAGCACCTGGCGCCGGCGCACATGCGGGCAACCGCCTCGGCCATGTTCCTGCTGATCAACAATCTGGTCGGGATCGCCCTGGGCACCTACTATTTCGGCTGGATGTCGGACCTGCTGAAGCCGGTGTTCGGGCAGGAATCGATCCGCTACGCGATCTACAGCGGCGGCGGCTTCTACCTGGTCGCGGCGACGCTGATGCTGCTGGCCTCGCGGTCACTGCAAAAAGACTGGCAAGACTGACGCGCGAATCCGCAGCGGCCGGGGGTCATCGCACCCCGGTTCGCGCTGCATTGCAGCATGTTCTTCCTGATGCGTTTCATCGGGTTGCGCCCGCCGCAAGGCGGCGACTATAACCCGCGCGTCCCGCGCCCGCGGGCCCCTTTTCCCCGCATCCGCGAGACCCCAATAGCGCGATGAATATTCACGAGCACCAGGCCAAGGCCGTTCTGGCCGAATTCGGCGTCCCCGGTCCGCGCGGCTTCGCCGCCTTCACCCCCGAAGAAGCCCAGAAGGCCGCCGAGACCCTCGGCACCCCGGTCTTCGTCGTGAAGAGCCAGATTCACGCCGGCGGCCGCGGCAAGGGGCGGTTTGAAGGTCTTGGCCCCGACGCCAAGGGCGGCGTTCGCGTCGTCAAGTCGGTCGCTGAGGTCCGCGCCAACGCCGAGGAGATGCTCGGCCGGGTGCTGGTGACCCACCAGACCGGCCCCAGGGGCAAGCAGGTCAACCGCCTCTACATCGAGGAAGGCGCGGCCATCGCCAAGGAATTCTACCTCTCGCTGCTGGTCGACCGGCAGTCGAGCATGGTCTCGGTGGTCGCCTCGACCGAAGGCGGCATGGACATCGAGGAGGTCGCCCACGACACCCCCGAGAAGATCCACAGCTTCTCAATCGACCCCGCCACCGGCGTCTGGCCGACCCACCAGCGGGCGCTGGCCAAGGCGCTCGGCCTGACCGGCGGCCTGGCCAAGGAAGCGGCCTCGCTGCTGACCCAGCTCTATACGGCGTTCCTGGCCAAGGACATGGCGATGCTGGAGGTGAACCCCCTGATCGTCACCGCCGACGACCACCTGCGGGTGCTCGACGCCAAGGTCTCGTTCGACGGCAACGCCCTCTATCGCCACCCGGACATCAAGGCCCTGCGCGACGAGACCGAGGAAGACTCCAAGGAAATCGAAGCCAGCAAGCATGACCTGGCCTACATCGCCCTGGACGGCGAGATCGGCTGCATGGTCAACGGCGCGGGCCTGGCCATGGCGACCATGGACATCATCAAGCTGTACGGCGCCGAGCCGGCCAACTTCCTCGATGTCGGCGGCGGCGCCAGCAAGGAAAAGGTCATCGCGGCCTTCAAGATCATCACCGCCGACCCGGCGGTCAAGGGCATCCTGGTCAACATCTTCGGCGGCATCATGCGCTGCGACATCATCGCCGAGGGCGTGGTGGCCGCGGTCAAGGAAGTCGGTCTGAAGGTGCCGCTGGTCGTCCGCCTCGAAGGCACCAACGTCGAACTGGGCAAGAAAATCATCAACGAAAGCGGCCTGAACGTCATCGCCGCCAACGATCTGTCGGACGGCGCGGAAAAGATCGTCGCCGCCGTGAAGGGTGCTCGCTAGATGTCGGTTCTCATCGGTTCCCACACCAAGGTCATCTGCCAGGGCGTCACCGGCGCCCAGGGGACCTTCCACACCGAACAGGCCATCGCCTACGGCACGAAGATGGTCGGCGGCGTGACCCCCGGCAAAGGCGGCACGACCCACGTCGGCCTGCCGGTCTACGACACGGTCGACGAGGCCAAGGCGGCCACCGGCGCCGACGCCTCGGTGATCTATGTCCCGCCGCCCTTCGCGGCCGACTCGATCCTGGAAGCCATCGACGCGGAGATCGGGCTGATCGGCTGCATCACCGAGGGCATCCCGGTGCTGGACATGGTCAAGGTGAAGAAGGCCCTGCAGGGCAGCAAGTCGCGCCTGATCGGCCCCAACTGCCCGGGCGTGCTGACGCCGGGCGAGTGCAAGATCGGCATCATGCCGGGCAGCATCTTCTCAAAGGGCAGCGTCGGCGTCGTCTCGCGCTCGGGCACCCTGACCTATGAGGCGGTGTTCCAGACCACCAACGCGGGCCTGGGCCAGACCACGGCCGTCGGCATCGGCGGCGACCCGGTCAAGGGCACAGAGTTCATCGACGTGCTCGAACTGTTCCTCGCCGACGAAGCGACCAAGTCGATCGTCATGATCGGCGAGATCGGCGGCGCGGCGGACGAAGACGCCGCCCAGTTCCTGATCGACGAGGCCAAGCGCGGCCGCAAGACGCCGATGGTCGGCTTCATCGCCGGCCGCACCGCCCCTCCCGGCCGTCACATGGGCCACGCCG
>JACRBD010000182.1 GCA_016234625.1 Caulobacterales bacterium
CGGCGAATACCGCCAGGCGGAAGGCATTGAAGGCGGTTTCCGGTTCGGCGGTCGACAGGGTGACGAGCAGTTTCATGGCTTCCTCGGGGACGGTTGGCGACGGTTGGTGGGGACCGGCGATGGGCCGGACTCGGTGCGTACACGACGTTGCGCCCACTGCACCGGTCCATCCGCCAAACGGCGGGCCTGGAATCCGCGGCGGCGCAGCTCCTCGACCGCAGCCACCGCCAGTGCGCAATAGGGTCCACGGCAGTAGGCCACAATTTCGGCATTGCGAGGGAGGTCGGTGAGTCGTCGACGCAGTTTGTCTGCCGGCATCGACAGGGCGCCCGGCAAATGGCTGGCGGCGTACTCCTCTGCGGGGCGCACGTCGAGGAGGACCACCTCGCCGGCTTCCACGCGCCGCTGCAATTCACGGTGATCGACCCCATCCAGATCGCCAACGACAGCGAGATGGGCATGCGCCGCCTGAGCCACCTCGGCCAACTGACTCTCGGCCAGGCCCTGCAGGCTGGCGAGAAAGCTGAGCACGGCAGAACCGGCCAATCGGTAGTGGACCTGCAGGCCCTGCTTGCGGTTGGCCACCAGATGAGCCGCCAGAAGCACGCGCAGGTGCTGGCTGGCGTTCGCCAGCGACATGCCAGAAACGGTGGCCAGAGCTTCGACCGGACGCTCCCCTTGTGCGAGGAAGTCTAGCAGCAGCACGCGCTGCGGACTGGATAAAGCCTTCCCCAGGCGGGCGAATTGGGCGGCAATGGCATGGTCCATGTCGACAGTATTCAATTGTTCAATTGATTACAATCATTTACAACTCCTCCACCGGCACGGATCCGTGCCCATTCGCTCAACCCCAACGTTGCAAGGGCGACAGCCACCCGCCCAGCACATCAAGGCCATCGCCGCTGAGCACCACATCACCCTGGTCGAGAACGTCGCCCGCGCCCTGACCAAGGCGGCGGACAACGGAAAGGCAGTGCCCACCAAGTGGCACCAGGCGGTGACCGAGGTGCGGGAAGGGCGTCTACTTGATCGACATGGCGATCGGCTAGATGACCAAGCGGCTGTCGGCAGACTGACGTCAGGGCCTCCAGCCCGGATCCCAGCCGAGGTCGCGCACGGCCTTGGCGATGGTGACTTGTCCGTCGTCTTCGGCTATGTTGTAGGTCCCCGTCCGGCCCGCGGTCACCGCCAGGACCGCAGCCCGGGCGGCGGCGTCGATATGGACCGAACCTGGAGCGATCGACTGGTCGAAGCCGGTGCCCGGGCCGTAGAACAGACCATAGCGCAGCACGATCCCCGTACCGACCGCAGCGAGCACCTGGCCTTCCAGGCTGCGCACCGCCGCCGCGGTCGGACCGTAGGCCGGATGCGCATCGGGCAGGAGCGGATCGCTCTCGGGGTGCGGCTTCGTCCCTTCATCGTAGATGAAACCGAGGCTTTGGGCGATGATGCGCTTGCAACCGGCAGCGGTGGCGGCGGCTACGAGGTTGCGCGTGCCTTCCTCGCGGATGCGGGCGTTGCGCACTAGCGCGGCGGCCATCTGGCTCGATTCCAGGGCGTAGGGCAAGTCGGTGAGCTGATGCATGACCACATCCGGACTGAGGTCGCGCATAATCTTCACCAGCAGATCCCGGTCAAAGACGTCGACCAGCAGGGGCTCCACGCCGGCATCCTGCATCGCCTTCATGCGGTCGGCCTTGCGCGTGGTGCCGAAAACCAGCCATCCGCGCTCAACGAGCATAGGAGCAAGACGGCGGCCGATGGCTCCGGAGGCGCCGGCAAGAAAGATAGTGGTGGGCATGAGCGGGCTCCGTGGGTGGGTATGACCTGAAGCATAATCCGCCGGGATGATTGTGTCCGACTTTAGCGGTCGTAGCCTCCGACCATGACGGTCGCAGCCAGCAATCGCAAGGCGACCTGTGCACGCATGCTTGAGCTCAAGCATCTGCGCGCGTTCGCCACCATCGCCAATTGCGGCACCATCGCCAAGGCGGCCCGCCGGCTGGCCATCGCCGAATCGCCTCTGGGCCGGCAACTCAAGGCCCTGGAACGGGATCTCGGACAGGGCCTGTTCGATCGCCGCGGGCGGCGCCTGCACCTGACCGCCGCCGGCGCCGCCCTGCTGCCCCGGGCTCAGGCCCTACTGGGCCTGGCCGAGGATCTCCGCCGTCCCTCCGACACCGCCCTCGCTTCCGACCCGGGCGGCACCGTCCGCCTGGGGCTGGTCCCCGGCGTGGCTTGGCATCCGGCGCTCGGCCGTGTCGTCCTGACCGTCCGCCAGCGCCACCCCGCCATCACCCTGGAGCTGGCGGTCGACGCCACCCAGTTTCTGACCAGCGGCCTGCGCTCGGGCACGCATGACCTGGTCCTGCTGCGCCGGCCCCTGGCCCGCGGCGGCACGCAGTCGCGTCTGCTCTGCCGCGAAGCCCTATGCCTGGTCTCGGCCCGCTCGCTGGGCCCCCTGACCCCCAGGCGGCTGGCTGTGGTGCCGTGGCTCGAACCTGCCGGGCGCCCGCTGGCCGCCCTCCAGGGCGCCTTGGAGGAGGCCGGTCTTGGGCAGCGTCAGCGCCTTGTCGTCCCGGACCTCGCCACCGCGGCGGCCATGGCGAGGAGCGGCATCGGCGTCCTGCTGACCCACGCCAGCGTGGCGGAGGCGCTGTCCGGCGTGCACACGACACCACCGCCGTTCCCGCTCCCGGCCCAGGAGATTCACCTGGGATGGCGCACCGGCGGGACAACGGGCGCAGTGGAAACGCTCCGCACCCTGTTCCGGCAGGCTTTCACCGTACCAATCCAGTAAGTGCTGCGCTGAGGCGGCGCATCAAGGCCATCGCCGCCGAGCACAACAACACCATGGTCGAGAACGTCGCCCTGGCCCGCGCCCTGGCGAAAGAGGTCGACACCGGCAAGCCGGTGCCCACCAAGTGGTACCAGGCCGTGGCCGAGGTGCTGGCGATGGTGTACCGGCTGAAGAAGGCGGGGTAAATCCGGCGACATCACCATTCGGCAGCCATCCAAAGGGCCTGGGGATCGGGGTGGGCAAGATCGAGGGCACGCGCAGACGGCGGCAGGCGGGCGCCCTCCATCGCCATGGTACAGGTCACCAGGCTGAGGCGTGGCCGGTGCCGCAAACCCAGGCGACTCATGCGGGCCTTGATTCCGAAGGCCATTGTCGTATTTTCTAAAACTGTGAAACGAGTGTCCAGGGCGGATGGTGCTTCCAAGGTCGGGGTCTGCCAGATCGCGTCCTTCAATCCGCAGGCCGTCAGCCGGGCGAAGCGCGCGCTGCCGGATGCCGCGCAGATCGCCGCCGCCGCTGAGCGCGTCGGCGCCCTCGGCAATCTCGGCCGTTTCTCGTTGATCCTCGCCCTGGATGGTCGCGAACTGTGCGTCTGCGACTGCGCCCAGGTGCTGGGTGGATCCGTACCGGCCGCGTCGCAGCACCTGAAGGAACTGCGCCGGCTCGGAGCCATCACCTTCCGCACCGCCGGCAAGATGGCCTACTACCGCATCGCCGATCCGCGCTGGGTCGCCCTGGCGCGTGCCGCCGTGGCCCTGCTGCAGCCATTCTCTGCCCAGGTCGCCGCCACATGATTCGGCGGACGCTCGTCGCGGTCGCGGCCCTGTTCGCCATCGTGGCGCAACTGGCCGTCGGCATCGCCGGCCCCAATAGCAGCATCTGCATCTGCTCCACCTGCATCACCATCGAACGCGATGGCGATGCATGCTGCTCCGTGACGGATGGTGCCACGTCCGCCAGCGACCGCTCCACCGGCCTGCTCGTGATCGGCAAGCGCGGCTGCGCGGAATGTCATCTCGTCCCGCTGCCCGACACCACCTTCCTGCCGACGACGTCCGCTCCGATACCTCCGGTCGCCACCGCCCTACCTGTGGCCCACAGGCTGGCCACCAGCCTCGTCTGGCCACCGCCGCCCGGGATGTGGGCGCGGCGCCTGGATCGACAACGACCTCCGACGGAACTACACCTGCGTTGCTTGCGTACCGTGGTCCTGACCTGCTGAGAACCGGTCACGGGGTCCACCCGTGTCTCGCTCCGGCTTCGTCACCGTGTTCCAGGACGCATCCATGCCCTTGATCCGCCGGCACCTTGCCGGCCTGCTCGTGCCGGCGTTGGCACTGACAGGCTGCGCGAGCTACCGTCCACAACCCCTCGACCCGAGCGCAGAACTGGCCGCCCTGGCGCGCCGTGATCTCGCCGTAGTCGTGGATCGACCGACCTCGCTGGGTCCGGTCGATCTCAACGATGGCCTGGATGAACGGGAACTCGTCGCCCTCGCCTTGTGCCTGAATCCTGATCTGGCGGAGAAGCGCGCCGGACTAGGGCTATCCGATGCAGCCCTGATTGAGGCCGGCCTATGGCCCAATCCCGAGGTGGGCGTCACCGCCCTGGGCGGCCCCCCGGGCTTCTCCCTCGATCTGGATCTGCTGCAACCTCTGCTGCGCCCAGGCGAGCGGCAGGCCAGGCGCGCGGTCGCGGAGGCCGACCAGCGGTCAGCCCGCGCCGACCTGGCGGCGGCCGAATGGAC
>JACRBD010000183.1 GCA_016234625.1 Caulobacterales bacterium
CCCAGCCGACCATCGCCCGCCGGGCGTTTCCGATCCAGAGGCGACTTACGCCACGGCGTAGGCCACCGAACACATCATCCAGACGAACCCCACCACGGAGGCGAGAGCCAGCGATTCACGCGCGATCCGGACCATTCGGGCCTCCTGAAACGAAGTTGCCCGTTTGTTCTATGTTGCGTTTTTGTTCTCGTCAAGTCCGCGGAACGTCGGTCTGAATGGAACGGCCGCCCGAAGGGCCCTAAGCCCCCGTCCGCCCCGTCTTGCGCCGGCCGGCCGTCGGCTCGCCGCCGACATTCATCGCCGGATGGTGGTGGGCGACGATGTCCTCGTGCTCGCTGCGCCGGACCACGCCGGTGATGTTCAACCGGGCGAAGATCTCGGTGGCGCCGAAGCCCTTCTGGGCGTCGCCCCAGGTCTCGAACACGCTGCGGTGCAGGCTGTCGGTCTCGCCGGCGTAGACGATCACCGCCGTGTCCTTGTCCCATTTGACATAGACGAAGTTGGCCCCGCCCGGGGGCACCGGGCGCAGGTCATCGAGGGTCTTGTAGCGATAGGTGGTCCCGGACTGGCCGGGCAGATCGAGATGGCGGGTCATAGAACGCAAGCTTCCCAGCCGCTGCACAGAAGGACCGCCGATTGACCCCCTTATCCGGGCGAAAGCAAGGCGTTGACGTGGCTGTGATCGGTCAGGGCCCGGATATGAGCTCTCAACAGGCTGCCCATTGCCGTCCGGATGACGAATTGCCCTTAAGGCCTTGATGGAATTGGAGCTCCGGCGGGAGACCTGGTCAAGGACGGCCCTTGCAGGGCCGCCGCTCCGTGGCCGCCAAAGGCGGTCCTTGAGCAGGTCTCCCGCCAGAGCAAAACTGGCCGTCAAGACATCAGGGCGAACTCCGCCGTGAGGACAACCGGTTGACCATCCACCCCTAAAACCCCGGCGCGCGCTCTTCCAGGTGGCCGTCCTTGAGGGCGAAGACGCGGTCCATGTAGCGGGCCAGTTCCATGTTGTGGGTGGCGATCAGGGCGGCGACGCCGGTGTCGCGGGCCAGGTCGAACAGGGCCTGGACCACGGCGGCGGCGGTGTCGGGGTCGAGGTTGCCGGTCGGCTCGTCGGCCAGCAGCAGGCGGGGTTCGTTGGTCAGGGCCCGGGCCAGGGCGACCCGCTGCTGCTCTCCGCCGCTGAGCTGGCCGGGCTGGTGGTGCAGCCGCTCGGCCAGGCCCAGACGGCCCAGCAGCGTCTCCGCCCGCTCGCCGGCCCAGGCGCGGGGCTTGCCGGCGATCATCGCCGGCATGGCCACGTTCTCGATGGCGGTGAACTCGGGCAGCAGGTGGTGGAACTGGTAGACGAAGCCGATCGTGCCCAGCCGCATGCGGGTGCGGGCCTTGTCGCTCAGCTTGGTGCAGTCCTTGCCGGTGATCGACACGCGGCCGCCGTCAGGATGCTCCAGCAGGCCGGCGGCGTGCAGCAGGGATGACTTGCCCGAGCCAGACGGCCCGATCAGCCCGACGATCTCGCCCGGCATGACGTCCAGGTCGACGCCCTTGAGCACCGGCAGCTGGCCGGCGTCGGTGACGTAGGTGCGGGCGACGCCGCGCAGGGAGAGAACCGGCTGGGCGATGGCGGGCTCACTCATAACGCAGGGCCTCGACCGGATCCATGCGGGACGCCCGCCAAGCTGGTACAAGGGTGGCCATGACGCTGAGCAGGAACGACCAGCCGGTGACTATCGCCACCTCGCCCCAGTCAAGCTTGGCCGGCAGATGGCTGAGATAATAGACGTCGGCGCTGAAGACGTTGACCCCGGTCACCCACTCGATGAAGCGCTGGATGTGTTCGATGTTGAGGCAGAAGAGCACCCCCGCCACCAAGCCGGCGGCGCATCCCGCGAGGCCCAGGGTGATGCCTGACATCATAAACACCCTCAGGATCGAGGACTGGCTCGCGCCCATGCTGCGCAGGATGCCGATGTCCCGGCCTTTACTCTTCACCAGCATGACGATGCACGAAACGATGTTCAGCGCCGCCATCACTCCCACGATCATCATAATGATGCGGACCATGAACCGCTCCAGCTTGAGGGCTTCGAAGAAGCTGCGATTCTTGTCAGTCCAGTCGGTCACAAGGGCGCCCGGCCCTGCTGCGGCGGCCAACTGCGGCTTGACCAGCGTCGCCTGGTCGGGATCGTCGAGCATGATCTCGATGGAATCGACCGACTGGTTGCGGCCGAAGAACAGCTGGGCCTGCTTCAGCGGCATGTAGATGAAGCTCTGGTCGATCTCGCTCATGCCAATGGAGAAGGTGGCCGCGACAATGTAGTCCTTCTGGTTCACGCTTGAGCCAAACGCCGTCATTGCCCCATCCGGCGATACGAGCGTGACGGTATCACCCGGACGAACGCCCAGCACTTGGGCCATGCGATCACCGATCACGATCAGGTCGCCGCCTTCGTCACCCTGACCAAAGCCGTTCAACGACCCGCCAGGCCTGATATTGCGGGCAACGATGTCGATGCCCTTGAGATCAGAAGGCGAAACGCCCCGCACGATGGCGCCGGCGATCTGGTTGGGACCAAGGACCATGGCCTGCGCTTCAACCAGCGGGACGACGCGCACGACTCCGGGCACCGTCAGCAGGCGCTTGACTGTCGCGTCTCGTCCATCATCGGTCAGCGCCGACCCGGCGATATAAGCATGGCCGCTGAAGCCCAGCATCCGGTCAAGCAGCTCAGACCGGAATCCGGTCATCACACTCATGACCGTGATCTGAGCGAACACCGCGAAAGCCACCGCGACGAAGCAGATTATCGCGATCAGGGCGACGCCGGAATCCTTGCGTCTGGCCCGCAGGTAGCGGATCGAGACCGCCCGTTCCCAGAGGCTGAAGGGCAAGGCCACCTTAGCCGCCCACCTTCGCCATCAAGCCCGCCAGCGCATCGGCCAGCGGGGCGGTGGAGCGGTCTCCGGTCGCGCGGTTCTTGATCTCGACATTGCCCTCGGCGAGGCCCTTGGGGCCGATGATGATCTGCCAGGGCAGGCCGATCAGGTCGGCGCGGGCGAACTTGCCGCCTGGCCGCTCGGCGGTGTCGTCATAGAGCACGGCGCGGCCGGCGGCGGTCAGGGCCGCGTAGGCCCGTTCGCAGGCCGCGTCGCAGACCTCGTCGCCGGGACGCAAGTTGATCAGGGCCAGGTCGAACGGGGCCACGCTCTCGGGCCAGATGATGCCCGCCTCATCGTGGCTGGCCTCGATGATCGCCCCCAGCAGGCGCGAGACGCCGACGCCATAACTGCCCATGTGGACGTTGGCGTCCGCCCCGTCGGGGCCGGCGACCTTGGCCTTCATCGGGTCGGAGTATTTCTCGCCGACTTAGAAGATGTGGCCGACCTCG
>JACRBD010000190.1 GCA_016234625.1 Caulobacterales bacterium
CAGCAGCACCGTCAGGGTGTTGTCCGAAGGGTAGCCCGGCGTCCGTGAGCGCGACTGGGCGAAGTCGTAGAGGATCTGGTAGCGGTTGGGGTCGATGGCGAAGGCCTTGCCCAGCCAGGGGCCGGCCTCGGCATAGAGGGCGGCCCGCCGCGACGGGTCGGCGTTGCCCGCGAACAGCCGGCTCAGCGCCATCAGCCAGAGGGCGTCCACGTCGCGGGCGTCGGCCTCGATCCGCCGCGTCAGGACAGCCTCGCCGGCCGGGCGATCACCGAAGGTGATCTCGGCCCGCGCCAGGGTCAGCAGCGCCTGCCGGTCGTCCGGAAAGCGGGCCGCGCGTTCACGGATCAACTGCAGGAAGGCGGGTTGATCCGCCCTGGGCACGCCGCTCATCAGCCGCTGGTTTTCGAGCAGCAGCGCATCGGCCGAGGGCGGCAGGGTCGTCAGGACCAGGTCGATCGGCGGCCGCTCTGCGCGAGGGTAGCGGATGCCGGGCGTCCGGCGGAGGTAGTTCTTCAGCATCTTCTCGGCGGCGACCAGGTCCATGCCAAGGGCGGCTTCAAGCGCTGCGGCCGGATCGGCCCCACCGCCGATGGCCGTGAGATAGTCCGCCAGTCGCGCCTTTCGGGCCGGGTCGCTGACCATGTAGTGGGTCAGCAGCCAGGACTCCGCGTAGAACATCGTCCGGACGTCCTTGCCGTCCCGGTCCGTACCGGTGGGCGGGGCGAAGCCGGCGATCTGGCGCAGCGGCAGCCAGGGACGGTTGGCCAGGCTGCGCGCCCGCCCCTCCTGGGACACGCCGATCTCGACGACGGTCGGCTCGATCCGGGTCGCGCCGAAATACTCCGCGTATCCCTCGATCAGCCAGGCCGGATAGGCGGCGTGGAAATTCTGCAGCATGAAGTGGTGGACGTACTCGTGGAACAGGAACCGCCGGCCGTCGCCCGATCCGCGTTCGCCCCGGATGGCCACCGCGTAGATGTCGCCAAGGTTGGCGCGATAGACGCCGGCGACGAATTCCGACGCGTCGGGCATGACACGGGCGAGGTCGTCATGGCCGGCGACCAGATAGATGTCGAGCTTGCGCGCCGGCCGGCCGGTCGGGTCGAGCCCGTGGGCGGACCGCAGCAGGGCGTCGAAGTCCTCGAGGTCGGCGGCGAAGTAGCGGAGATTGCTTTCCGGCCCGTCGCTGTAGAGCACGAAATGCGGCGTCTCGGCCCGCAGCCACCTGGCCTGGGCCGCTGACGCGCCGCAGCCGCCGGCCATCAGGACGCCGAGCACGAGGGTGGCCAGAAGGCGTGCGAACGGGAGGGCTTTCATTCTTCAGAACTCACTGAGCGACGAAACAGCCGCAACTTGGCACGAGGTCGGCGCGTTCCGATAGAACGCCATCGGCGCGGGCGGTTGATGCAGGCCCGCGTCACCCACCGCGCGCACGCTCGATCTCCTTGAGCATCGCTCGGGCGATCGCCGCGCCGGCGCCGCCGTGCGGATTGTTGGCCACGGGGATCAGCAGCGGCTCGGCCTCGTCCCAGCGACGCCTCATCATAAGCGCCCGCGCCGCCTCGATGCGGACGTCATCGACCTGCGGCGCCAGCGCGACCGCGTTGTGCAGCACGTCGAGAATGTTGTCGTTTGGATAGTCGCGCTGGTTCAGCCGGCTGCGGGCGTAGCTCAGCAGGGTCCGATATTCGTTCGGTCGAGCGGCGTTGGCCTTGAGCAGAAGGCGACCGGCCGCGTCCATCAGGTCGTCGCGCGCGTCGTCGGCCACGTCCTCCCGAGCCCGGGCCAGAAGCACGTCAGCCTTTATGCGCAAGGCATCGGCGTCGGGCTGTTCAGCGGCGATCATCCGGTCGAGAATGGCCATGCCCGCGTCCTTGTCGCCGAACCGCAGTTCGACGCACGCCAGGGTGCGATCGGCAAGCCCATCGCCGGGATACCGGGCGGCCCTCTCACGGACCCTTGCCAGGAATGCCGCTCTCTCGCGTTCCTCCTTGGCCTTGTCCTTGTTTTCCTCATCGTCATCGTCGGAGTCGCGTATCGCGCCGCAGCCGCTCTGCATCGCGCGCAGGCTTTCGAGCAGCAGGTCGTCCGCTGACTTCGGCATCGCCGTCACCGAGACCGGCGCCGCCTTGTAGTTTGGGCGGGTGAAACGGGTCGAGACCAGGTTGCTCTTCATGTAAGCCTTCAGCTTGACGTCGAAGGCATCGACGCTCAGGCCGGTCGCCTCGACCCAAGCGGCGACGGACTCCTTGCCCTGCCCAAGCAGGCGCACGTAGGTGAATAGCTGCTTTCGCCGCGCGGGATCCGACAGCATGTAGTGGGTCATCAGCCAGGATTGGGCGTAGTAGCCGAACACCTGCGAGCCCTTCAGCTCGCTGGTCCGCTTGGTGAGCACCGCCTCGGTGGGCGTCCAGTCACCGTTCATCAGGGTGTAGGCCCGACCAGTGTTGAAGCTGCCGATCTCGAAGCTGCCGGGCTTGAGCTTTGCCGTCATGTAGTATTCGGCGAACCCCTCGATCAGCCAGCCGGGGTAACTTCCCTTCAGGTATTGCAGCATGAAGTGGTGCGAGTACTCATGGAGGATCGTGTCGTCGGAATCGCTGTCCGACGTCCCGCCATCGCGCTTGCCGATCGCGAAAATATTGTACGACGAGGCTGTGTAGAAGCCACCCAGGGACTCCGACGCACTGGGCCAGACGCGTCTCATGTCGATGGAGTCGTTCACCAGATAGATTTCGAGTTTTCGAGCCGGGACCCCGTTGGGATCGAGCCCGAAAAAGACCCGCAGCAATGTATCGAAGTCCTCGAGCTTGACCGCGTACTCACGCAGCTTCTGCTCGGACCCGTTGCTGTAGAGGGTGAAGCGCGCGGTTTCGGCCTGTAGCCATTTGGCCTCGGCGGCCGTCGGCAGACCTGACAGGAGGCCGAGGCCGATCACGGCCGCAGCGAACCTGCGTTTCAGTCCCCACATCGCCAAAGCCCCCCGGCGCGCACACAACTTAGGGGCGCGACGTTAGCAGGCGGATATCGCGCGTAAAGACGGCTCGCCCGAAAGGGGGCGGCAGGCCGTGAAATCAGGCCGCCAGTCGCCGCCAGACCTGACGGTCCGCTTCCAGGGTGGTCAGGGCGCCCCGCTGCTGGCGCTCGTAAAGCAGACCCATGACCTCGAAGCTGAGCTGGGCGTAGCGGGCCTGGACCTGGTCGACGGGGCAACCGCGGGCCGGCGCCACGAACAGGGCGGCGTTGATCTCCGGTGTCTTGGTGACGATCAACACGGCCAGGCGCATGGCCCGTTCAGGCGCGACATGCGGCAGGAGCGGCTCCTCGGAGAACAGCTCTCCGCCCAGGTTGCTGATGAAGGGCAGGTTTAGCCTGGCGAAGCGGCGCGCGGCCACGGGCGGAGCCAGGTCCAGCGCGTCAAGGTGCATCACGACGTCGTTCATCAGGAAAAGCATGGGGGCATACTGCCGGGCGCTTGAGGAGGTTGGCCCCTTTATCGGCCGCCACGGCTTTCGGTCCGATGTAGAAAGTCGGTTAACGACCCGTTTTCAGCGTGTTTCCACCGCCTCCACGAGGAAATGGCGGCCCTGGGGGTCGTCGATCTCGACGATCCACAGGTCGGGATCCACGCGGACGGCACGCTCCACATAGGCGTCCAGATCGGCCTCGATCCGCGAGTTCACCGGCTGCATCCAGATCCGCTCCCCGTCGCCGCGAGTGGCCTCGCTGTAGAGATGGGCCACGCCCGCCCGACGGTCGACCACCTTGATCAGCACCGCCCCGGCGCGCGGGTCGCCCTTGCGGATCACGGTGGCGAAGGCGCCGCCCAGTTCCGCGCGGCGAATCAGGGCCCCGGCCCAGATGTCTGTCGAAAGAAGCAAAGCCGTTCCCGCTAACCGAACCGCAACGCGTGACCCATAGGGTGCGCCGGTATCGCGAAGCATACGGGAAAAGACGAACCCATGACGAGCCCGCGCTCAGGCGCGGCGCATCGGTGGCGGGGACTGGTGCTGGGGGCGGCCGTTTTCGCCATGCCCAGCCTCGCCGCGGCCGGCAGCGCCCTGGATCTGTTCTACGAGCGGTCGGTGATGGCCGCCGCCGATCGGCGCTGCGACCTGTTCGAGCCCGGCGTGACCACGGCCCTGGACGCGGCCCGGGTCCAGGCGCGAGGGGCGGCCCTGCGGGCGGGCGCCACGGACGAGACCCTGGTGGGCGTCGAACAGCGGGCCCGTTCCAAGGCCTACGGCGCCGATTGCCGGTCAGCCGATGTGGAAACCGCGGCGAGCCGGGTCCGCTCGGCCTTCGAGGGCTATTCCCATCTCACCCGGCTGTCCTATCCCGGCGACACCGCCACCTGGGAGGCTAACCGGATGGTCAATCCGGACGGCCCGATCTGGCGGTTGTCCCAGACCATCCGGTTCGGCTGGGACCGCATGGTCTTCGGGCTGGGCGGCAAGGTGGGCCAGGGCGCGCTGCTGGCCTCGGTCAGCTTCGCCGACGGCGCCTCGCCCTACGCGATCCGGCTGGTCATGCGCGACCCGGCCCGCACCTCCGGACCCTACCTCGACCGCCGGCGGGCCAACGGCGATGGCCGCATCCCGCTGGCCGGCCGCCTGCCGCCCTCCGCCACCCGGGCGTTTTCCGTCGAGGCGCGCAGCCCGGCCTCCACCCGAATGGCCCCGGCCGGGGCGAAGTCGGCGATCCTTGTCCGGTTCCCGGCTCAGGCCATCACGGCGCTGGCCGCGCTCGACCCTCGCGAGGCGGTCATGGTGGAGTTCGTGTTCGCCGGCCGCGACCGGGACGACATCCGCCGCGCCTATGTCGAGGTCGGCGATTTCGCCGCGGGACGGGCCTTCCTCAACGTCGATGAACGCTAAAGCGCGTTCCGAAAAGCGGGAACCGGTTTTCGGATAAAACCCGTGTCAAAACACAAGACCAGAACGGCGATCTGCTTCCATCAGATCGCCGTTCTAGCGGATCGGATTGAAGGCGATCACGTTGTCGCCCGCCGGCGGGGGCGCGCCCTGCTCCGGCCGCGCCATCACGGGCAGGCGAACGGTGACCGAAGTGCCCTCGCCGACGGTGCTCTCGATGACCATTTCGCCGCCATGCAGCTCGGCGAACGACCGCACCAGCGACAAGCCAAGACCGGTGCCCTGCTGACGCTGGGTCGGGTCTCCGGCCTGCTCGTAGGGTCGGCCCAGCCGTTCCAGGTCTTCCTTTGAAATGCCCACGCCCGTGTCGGCCACCACCAGTTCGAACACCCCGTCGAAACCCTGGGCCGTCACTGTCACCGCGCCGCCCTTGGGGGTGAATTTCAGGGCATTGGAGACCAGGTTCAGCACGATCTGCTTGATCGCCCGACGGTCAGCGTCAACCTCAAGCGCGGTCTGCGAGATCACCCCGCGCAGCCCCACCCCGGCGCCGTCAGCCTGGACCCGCAGCAGTCGCAGGGCGGCCGACACCGCCTCGCGGGCGTCGAACTGCTCCAGCGACAGCTGAAACCGCTCGGCTTCGATTTTGGACATATCCAGCACGTCATTGATCAGGTCCAGCAGGTGCTGGCCGGCGTCGTGGATCAGCTCGCCGTACTCGCTGTACTTGTCCGGCAACGGCCCGAACATCCGCGCCCGCATGATGTCGGAGAAGCCCATGATCGCGTTCAGGGGCGTGCGCAGTTCGTGGGACATGTTGGCCAGGAAGCGCGACTTGCCTGAGGCGAGGGTCTCCGCGTCCTGCCGGGCCTGTTCCAGCGATGCCTGGCGGTCGCGCTCGGCGGTGGCGTCGCGGACGACGGCCAGCAGCAGGTTCTCCTCGACCCGACGCAGGGTGACCGAGACCCACCTGTCCACGGCGCCGGCGGGGGTGAAGCCGACCTCGGCCTCGCCGTCGGCGGCGGCCTTGCGCAAGGCGTCCTGCACGGCGTTCTGTTCCGCCCCAGTTTGCGCAACGGCGACCAGGCCGAGGGTCTGGACGAGATCACGGGCGATTCCGGTCGGCGGCCTGCCGAACATCGCGCGCACCCGGCCGTGGGGATAGAGCGAGAGGATCAGGTGCGGCTGCTCCTCGAGCACCGCGCGCAACCGCTCGACCTCGTCGTCGAGGCGGATTTCGCGGCGATTGACCTGGCGCTCGATCATGATCAGCCCGGCGCCGAGGCCAAGGCCCGTGGTCGACAGGGCCACCAGGCCCATCCAGAAGGCGACCATGCCTGTCGGCGCCGGCGGCGTCAGGCCGGCCAGGGCGGCGACGGCGGCGATGGCGGCGGCCATCAGGGACAGGGCCGCGCCCTTCGCCAGCCGGGACCCGCCGCCGAGCGCGGTGGCCGCGGCCACGGGGGCCAGGCACCAGGCGGCCAGCGGACCCGCCACGCCGCCGGCCAGAATGCAGGCCAGCCCTCCGGCGAGGGCCCAAAGCGCCAGCATCAGCCCCTGGGCCCGTTGTGACTGATGCTTGCGGGCGGCCAGGGCGACCGCCGGCGGAATCGCGCCCGCGAGCAGCGCCGGTGCCACCGGCCAAAGGGTCGCGGGATAGAGGATCGCCAATGCGGTCATTGTGACGCCGACAGCCGACAGCCACGCGACGAACCAGACGCGCTCCCCGCGAGTCAGGTCCGCGTGCGTCGCCGGAGCGACGTCGCCCTTCCGGGCTTCGTCGGTCGCGCTTTCGCCCACTGGCTTTACGTCCCCTCGCCCCGTTCGGAGCCTGACCTGAAACACTAGCGGGCAACCGGGCGACGCTCCATCCCGCTCAATCCCCGCGCGACAGGAATTCGTGGACGCTCGCCCCGCGTCCTGTGGACGGAAACGGATCCGTATTCATAAGTCCCCGTCCAGGTCGGGCGGACGATCCGGCCGGGCCGCCCTGACGGTTCGGACCATTCCAGCGGGAGGACGCCTTGATCACCCTGAACCGACAGCGCGGGCCCGGCCTGTCGATCCGGTGGCTTCCGGCCAGGGGACGGAGCAACCGAATGATCCTCGCCGTGAGGGGTCACCGCCACGGTGACCTTGCCCGCGGCCTGACGCGGCCTTAAGTGCGCGGCGCATGACCTCCGCCATCGACGCCGCCCTGGAAGACCTCGTCGCCGAATTCGACCTGCTGGGCGCCAACCCAGAGGATTGGGAGGAGCGCTATCGCTATGTCATCGAGCTGGGCCGCGAGCTGACGCCCCTGACCGACGCGGAGCGATCCGAGGCCAACAAGGTGCGCGGCTGCGCCAGCCAGGTCTGGCTGGTCACCGAGCCCCAGCCAGACGGTACGGTGCGGTTCCGCGGCGATTCCGACGCCCATATCGTGCGTGGCCTGGTCGCCATCCTGCTGCGGCTCTATTCGGGCGCTGCCCCGGCCGACATTCTGGCCTTCGACGCCAGCGTCGCGTTCAACCAGCTGGGCCTGAGCGGGGCCCTGTCGACCCAGCGGTCCAACGGCCTGGCCTCGATGGTCGCCCGCATCCGGAGAGACGCCGAAGTGCTTCAGACGGCAAGGCCATAGTGCGTCCTTCGAGACGCGATCCTGAGGGATCGCTCCTCAGGATGACGGAGAGGGTGGGGCTTCGCAGATATTCGACATGGTGAGGAGCGAGCCTCAAGCGAGCGTCTCGAACCACGCAACCAACCTTCACCCCAGGCCGTAGTGGGCGGCCAGCCGGCCCAGGGCCAGCTTCAGCACCGCTTTGCCGGACCGGCGCGGCAGGCCCAACGACCGCTCGGCCGCCTCCAGCGCCGTTCCCGCGAAACAGACATGCTCGAGGATCTCGCGCAGACCCGGACCGACATCGGCCAGGGCCCGGGCGATGCGATCCTTGGCGGCGCGGGCCTTTTCGGCGGGATCGACCCCGGGGCCCCGCCCGCCACTGGCCTTGGGACCGGCGTCCCAGGCCATGGTCAGCCGCCCGACCGTGCCGGCGGTGACGAAGTCGTCGCGCAGCTTTTCGGCGGCGGCGATCTCCACCAGCGTCAACCAGGCCTCGCCTCGCCCGTCGCGCCGCCGGGCCAGCCAGGCGATCGGCGATTCTCCAAGGTTGGTCGTCCGCGTGACGCGGCGGCCATCAGGGTCGGTGATCTGGCGTCGGCCTTCAATCACGCTGGGACGTCCGGGGGCCGGAGCCTTCTCGGGCAGGGGCGCGCGAGCCAGTCGCCAGCCGCCGCCGGGACGGGTCCGCAGCCCTGGTTCGCGGGTCAGGGCGGCGAAAACGGCCTCGTCGATGCGAAGGGCCGGCCGTCGACGCCGGTCCTCGGCCAGGCGCACGACATAGACGCCCTCCCCGGCGGCATCGAGCCAGGCGCCGGGCCGGCAAAGGACTCTCGACGCCCGTTCGGCGTCCTGGACCTCGGCGCTCATTGTGGCCGGGCAAGCGGTTCGGGGGCCTGACGGATGCAGGCCTCCAGGTCGGTCAGATGGGCGTCGACCAACGGATCGTCGCGCAGGTCTTCCACCGCTTTCACCGCGAGGCTGGCGGTCGTGCGGTCCCGTCCGAAGGCCTGCGCCACACGGGCCAGAGGCCAGGAAAGCGTCACATGGGCGAGATAGATGCACATCTGCCGGGCGCGGGTGGCGGTCTGCGTGCTGCGGCGGGCGCGAGCGATAATGTCCCGCGCCGGCACGTCGCTCGCCAGACCGACCAGGCTGGTGATGAAGGCGACCGTCAGCCGGTCGCGGCGGTAGTCGGGGGGCAGCCCGAAAAGATCGTCGTGGTCCTGTAGCGTCATGATGTCCTCATCGGCGCGGCAAAGGGCTCGCGCCATGGACCCAGTGTGGCGGGCCTCAATGAGGAAAGGATAATATTCCTACTATTGACGATGCAATAGGAAAATTATCAGGCGAAGTCAGGTGGATGGGTGCGGGTAAAAAATTCTGCCCCGCGGATCTCAGGTCGATGGCAGGCGGCGTTCCGCCGTCAGGCGGCGCGGATGCCGCTGGCGGTGTCGCCCTGCACGCCGACCACGGCGTCGTAGCCCAGGATCATGTCGACGTTGCGGCCGTCGCTGGCCAAGGGCAGCCGCAGCCAGAGCAGGGACATATGGCCCGACCCGCGCCAGGACAGGCTGTGGCAACCCACGCCCGGGCGGCGCTCCTCGACCACCTTGTCGAGTTCGCCGCGCCAGTAGTCCGCGGCCTTGGCGCCATAGACGTCTGCCAGGGAACGACCAGTGATCTCGCGGCCGTAGACGCTGTAGAGGCCGGTGCCCGCCAGACGCACCCGGTAGTCGCGGCGCAGGCCGGGAACGATGTCGGTCAGGGTGACCGTCGGCAACAGGCGCTTGAAATCTTCCGGCCGGATGTCCGCTCGACCGGGAATGCGGCCAGCCTGGCGCAACGAAGCCCAGTAGGCGAACAACTCCTCGTGGGCGCGGGCGGCTGTCGCTGAAGCGCCCAGTTGCGCGGCCATCTACAGAATCCTTAACAACCCTTTGGAATCACCGATGATTCACTATCGCTTAACCAGCGAATCGGGGGCAAGCGAAAATCGCACCCCGAGTCAAAGTTTCGCACCTTGAGTCAAGGCCTCGACGAACGGTGGTCGGCTTTCGACAAGCGAAAGGGGCGGCGAGCCGAGCCCGCCGCCCCTTCGGAGTCCGGTCGAAAAAGCGGTCTAGCGCTTCTTCTTGGCCGCCTGACGGCCACCCTGGCCCAGGCCCATCTGCTTGGCCAGGTCCGAGCGCGCCTTGGCGTAGTTCGGGGCGACCATGGGATAGTCTTTCGGCAGGCCCCACTTGGCGCGGTATTCCTCGGGGCTCATGTTGTACTTGGTGCGCAGGTGGCGCTTCAGCGACTTGAACTTGCGACCATCCTCAAGGCAGACGAGGTGATCGGGGGTGATCGAGCGGCGGACCGGCACGGCCGGCTCCTTGGCCACGACTTCCACGGCGACCGAACCACTGGCGACTTCAGTCAGCGCCTTGTGAACGTTCTGGATCAGGCTGGGAATATCGTTCGCAGCCACGGAATTGTTCCCGACGTAGGCGGACACGATGTCCGTCGTCATCTCGATGATCGCGGATTTGTCTTCCATCTGACCTTGTTCCATCGCTGTGCGGATTGGACGCAACCGGGACTGGCGCGCGTTGATTCAATTTGACGCTGCATATAGCGCCTCAAACGCGTGCACAAGCTCTCTAAAGCTAGAAACGGGCGCAATTACTCCACGACTAGGCAATTGATGGGAACCCGCGTTCAGTGAAGCGGCGAAGCTTCACTGGTCCACTTCTGAATCGCCAAAGGAACTCAGCGACGTCGGAAGTCGGCGGACAGAGCCAGCATGGCGGCGCGCTGCGGCTGCGAGAACTCGTCCACCGCCTCCTCATCGCCATCGCGGATGGCCTTCATCAGAGCCGGCGTCATGGCCGACGACAGTGACCAGTTCCAGTAGCGCAGCACGGTCTGGGCGCGATCGACGGCGATGGTGTCGAACAGGGTCAGCACCCGCTCAAGGGCCGGAGCCAGATTGCCCGCGGCGTCGGTCTCCGGCCGGCGCAGGGCGCGCCAGAGCAGGCGGACGTTCTTGCGCGGCAGACCAGTCGCCTTGCACAGGATGGCCAATGGCTCGCCACCCGGATCGGTGAAGATCTTGGCCCCGGTCATCGGCTTGAGGCCGGAGAGGTAGGAGATTTCCTCGGCCACCTCGCGGGTCATGCTTTCGGAGGCCACCTGGACCGCCTCGTCGAGGCTCTCGAACGGGCTCTTGGCGATGGCGGCGCGGTTGCGCTGGCGGCGTTCGATGAACTGCAGCGCCTTGCGGGTCAGGGGGTCCTGCCAGTTCTCGTCGGCTGCCATGCTGAAGACGTCACTGACGGCCTCCTGCAGGACTTCACGCGACACGGCGAACCGCTGAAGGATTACCCGGCGGGCCTCGTCATCCGACCACCAGAACATCACGTAGGCATGGCTGGGACGCAGCTCACTGCGCTTCAGCAACAGGGGAATGTGGCGCGGGTTGTCCCGCGTGCCGGCGACGATGGTCTCGATCGCTTCATGGCTCAGCTTGGCCAGGTCGTTGCGTAACAAGGTCTCGATGACCGCCGCCTCGCCATGGGCGACCAGTTCGTCCGCGACCACATCGTTGAGGCCGCGGCGGGCGGCGACCAGCCGGCGGTGCTCGGGCGAGGCGCAGCGGACGCAGTCGATCAGGTCTCCGTCGCCCACCGTGGCGCTGTTTTCCAGCAGGGCGCGGGCCACCTCCAGATCGTCGCGCATCAACAGGCGGGCGAGGCCGGTGGGAATCTCCGAGACATTGGCGATGCGGCGGGCGATGCGCACCCGCTCCTCGACCGCCGCCTCGCGCAGAAGTTCGATGATCAGATCGGCGGTCATCGACCGCTCGAAGGCGTTAACCCGGCTGCCGGGCAGGCAGACCACGTCGGCCAGCCGCTTGAGCAGGGTGGTCCGCGAGCGGGCGACCGCCGGCGCCGGCGCGACCGGCTCGGGATCGCCGTCATGCTGGTCGAATACAGGCCGGGCGGCGAATTCGCTCATGGGGTCACGATGGGGCGCAAGAAGGCGCGGCGCGCGAAGCGCCGCTGACCCCCGATGACAACAGAGGCTTGTTAACCGCTGGTGACCGCCCGGCGACTACTTGAAGTCGGGTTCGTTCCAATAGGGCCAGATGTCCGGCAGATCGGCCGAAACCGTGTTCGGGAAAGCCGGGGCGCGCTTTTCGAGGAAGGCGGTGACGCCCTCGGCGGCGTCGCCCTGGGCGCCCCTTGCCATGATCGCCCGGCTGTCGGCCCGGTGCGCCTCCATCGGGTGGTCGGCCCCAGCCATGCGCCAGAGCATCTGGCGGGTCAGGGCGATCGACACGGGCGCGGTGTTGTCGGCGATCTCGCGGGCCAGGGCGCGGGCGGCCGGCAACAGGTCCTCCGGCGCGTGCAGCGAACGGACCAGCTTGCCGTCGAGAGCCTCCTGGGCGCCGAACACGCGGCCAGTGTAGCACCACTCCAACGCCTGCTGCATGCCCACAAGGCGCGGCAGGAACCAGGAGGAGGCGGCTTCGGGCGTGATGCCGCGACGGGCGAAGACGAAGCCGAAGCGGGCGCTGGTCGAGGCCATGCGGATGTCCATCGGCAGCTGCATGGTCACGCCGATGCCCACCGCCGCGCCGTTGATCGCGCCGATCACCGGCTTGAGGCTCTCGTAGATGCGCAGGGTCAGGCGGCCGCCGCCGTCGCGGTACACGCCGTTGACCTTGGCCCCCTCGCGGGTCTCGTTGCCCTGCTTGCCATAGTCGAAGGTCGAGCCGCCGCTGCCCAGGTCCGCCCCGGCGCAGAAGGCCCGCTCGCCCGCGCCGGTCACGATGACCACCTTTACGTTGTCGTCGGCGTCGGTGGCGTCGAACGCCGCGATCATGTCCAGCATCATCCGCGGTGTGAAGGCGTTCATCCGGTCGGGCCGATTCATGGTGATCGTCGCGACCCCGTCCTCGACGTCATAGAGGATGGTCTCGAAAGTGGGGCTGGCCATGGGATCTCCTGGACGGTTCAAACGCGTGTATGAATTGCTGTGATCGCGACGGAAGGCAAGCCTCTCAGGCCGCCTTGCGCTCGGGCGTGAAGGCCACCCCCAGCTTGCGGATGGCGTGGACGAAGTTGTTGGGGGCGATGTCGATCTCGCCGGTCCAGCGCATGTCCGGGAAGCGGGCGAGGATCTGGCGGTAGGCCTCTTCCAGCTGGATCTGCGCCACCCGCTTGCCGATGCAGGTGTGCGGGCCGTAGCCGAAGGCGATGTGCCGATCGGCGTTGGGCCGGTCGACGATCAGCCGGTCGGGGTCGGCGAAGACCGCCGGATCGCGGTTGGCGGCGCCGAAGTACATGATCACCTTCTCACCCTCGGCGATCGTCTGGTCGTTGATCTCGGCGTCCCTTGTGGCCGTTCGGCGCATGTAGATCACCGGGCTGACCATGCGGATGAATTCGTTGACCGCCCCCGGCAGCAGGTCCGGATTGGCGATCAGTCTGGCTCGCTCGGCCGGAAATTCGGTCAGCAGCTTCATCGAGCCGCTGAGGGTGTTGCGGGTGGTGTCGTTGCCGGCGAAGACGATCAGCAGCCATGACCCGTCGAGGAACTCGTCGCTGAGCAGCTTGCCGTCCACCTGGGCCCGGGCGATGGCGCTCAGCAAGTCAGCCTGGGGGTCGGCGCGGCGTTTGTGCAGCATGTGCCGGCCGTAGTCGAACATCTCTTCGACGTTGCTGTTGAAGTCGGCGATGAACTGCATCAGCTCCAGCGTCGGCGTGACGCCGGCCGTCATCTGCTCACTGGCCATGTTCTGGGCCATCTCGAGATAGTGCATCCATTTGAGGAACCTGGGCCGGTCCTCCGGCGGGACGCCGAGGATTTCGCACAGGGTGAACAGTGGCAGCACGGCGGAGAAATCCTCCACCAGGTCGCACTCGCCCTTGTCGGCCATCTCGTCCAGCAGCCGGGTCACCTCGCCGCGCACCCGCTCGGCCACGCCCTTCAGGTAGGATGGGGTGAAATAGGGCATGTGCTCGCGGCGCAGCTGAAGGTGATCGCCGCCGTCGAGATTGATCATCGCGTCCATCGAGGCGCGGAACAGCAGACTGTGCCGCTGCTCCTCCTTGCCGATGGCCATCAGGATGCCGCCGCGCTGGCTGGAGAAGGTCGTCGGATCGCCGTTGACGGCCATCACATCGGCGTGGCGGGTGACCGCCCAGAAGCCCGGTCCGCCGTGTCGGTCTTCGGCATGCCACATCACCGGCGCCCCGGCGCGCATCCGGGCGAAGTCGGCCCAGGGCTGGCCCTGGCTGAAACGGCGGATGTCGGTCAGGTCGACGCCCGCGAGCATCGGAAACGTCTTGGGGAAGTTCGGCCCCGCCCGGCCTTCGACCACGGTCTGGCTGATCAGCTCCACGGCGCATCCTCCCAGGATTGTCATTGTTCAGCGGACCATACGCCGTCGCCAAGGGGCGGCAATGATCACCCAGCGTCAGCTTCCGCGACGGCGCCCTTTCCTTCGACCCTTCCGCGCCCGTAAGGTGATCGCCGATCAGGCGAGCGCAGACCCGCCGGTCTTCGAGGACACATCTGGAGCGGGCAAGTGAGCGACATCGAGGTCGACTACATCATCGTCGGGGCCGGCAGCGCCGGCTGCGTCCTGGCCAATCGGCTGACCGCCGACGGCAAGTCGAAGGTTCTGCTGCTGGAGGCCGGCGGCGACGACCGGCCGACGAAGAACCCCTCGCAGTTCATGTCCAACCTGATGATCCACGTGCCCGTCGGCTATTCGCAGACGCTGAAGGATCCGAAGGTCAACTGGCTCTACGCCACCGAGCCCGATCCGGGCACCGGCGACCGGGTCCATGTATGGCCGCGCGGCAAGGTGCTGGGCGGCTCGTCCTCGATCAACGGCCTGCTCTACATCCGCGGCCAGGACGCCGACTACGACAACTGGCGCCAGCTGGGCTGCGAAGGCTGGAGCTGGGACGACGTCCTGCCCTATTTCCTGCGCTCGCAGCACCAGGAGCGCGACGCCGGCGCCCTGCACGGCAAGGGCGGCCCGCTGAACGTCTCGGACGTGACGACCAAGCATCCGGTGTCCGACGCCGTGATCGACGCCTGTGAACAGGCGGGCATTCCGCGCAAGGCCGACCTCAATGGCGGCGACCAGGAGGGGGTCAGCTATTACCAGCTGACGGTCAAGAACGGTCAGCGCTGCTCGGCCGCGGTGGCCTATCTGCATCCGGTGATGGGCCGCGCCAACCTGCGGGTTGAGACCAACGCCCTGGCCTCGAAGGTGCTATTCGAAGGCAAGCGCGCCGTCGGCGTCGCGTTCACCCAGGACGGCGTGAAACGCACCGCCAAGGCCAGGGCCGAGGTGATCCTGGCCGGCGGGGCGGTGAACTCGCCACAGCTGCTGCAGCTGTCCGGCGTCGGTCCCGGCGCCCTGCTGCGCGAGCACGGCATCCCGGTGGTCGCGGACCTGCCGGGCGTCGGCGAGAACCTGCAGGACCACTATGTCATGACCCAGACCTACCGGCTGAAGGCCGGGGTGGTGTCGGTCAACGAGCTGACCAAGGGCGCCCGCTTCGTCGGCGAGGCGATGAAGTTCCTGTTCCAGCGCAAGGGTTTGCTGACCCTGTCGGCGGCCCACATCGCCGTGTTCTGCAAGTCGCGGCCGGACCTCGCCCACCCCGACACCCAGTTCCACATCCTGCCGGCGACCATGGACACCGACAAGCTGATGCTGGAGCAGAAGATGGAGCTGGAGGGCCAGCCGGGCCTGACCATCGCCCCCTGCCAGCTTAGGCCGGAGAGCCGCGGCCATATCCGCATCAAGTCGGCCGACCCGACCGCCTATCCGGCCATCGTCGCCAACTACCTCAGCGATCCGCTGGACCAGGAGGTGGCCGTGGCCTCGCTGAAATGGGGTCGCAGGATCGCCGACCAGCCCGCGCTCGCCCCTTACATCGACCACGAGATGATGCCGGGCCCGGACGTCCAGTCCGACGCGCAGTTGCTGGAGTACGGCCGCGCCGCCGGCACGACCATCTTCCACCCGGTCGGCACCTGCCAGATGGGACCCGGCCCGCGGGCCGGGGTCGACGCCCAGCTGCGGGTGCACGGGATCGAGGGCCTGCGCGTGGTCGATGCCTCGATCATGCCGCGCCTGGTCAGCGGCAACACCAACGCCCCGACCATCATGATCGCCGAGAAGGCCAGCGACATGATCCTCGGCAAGGCCGCGCCCGCGTCCCTGGCCGCCTGATGCGCAATCGTTTCAATCCAGCCCGAGCAGTCTGACCGCCATGCACCCGATCCACCACGCCCGCACGATGCCCGACAAGGTCGCCTACATCATGGCCGGCACGGGCGAAGCCGTGACCTACGGCCAGCTCGACGAGCGGGCCAACCAGGGCGCGCACCTGTTCCGCTCGCTGGGCCTCAAGCGCGGCGACGCGGTGGCGGTCTTCATGGACAACAGTCCGCGCTACTACGAGATCCTCTACGCCACCGAGCGGGCCGGGCTCTACATCACCTGCATCTCGTCCAAGCTGACCGCCGGCGAGATCGAGTACATCGTCGGCGACTGCGGCGCGAAGGTGCTGATCACCGGCAAGAGCCTGGCCGCCACGGCCACGGAAGCGGCAGCCCTGCTGCCTGGCGTGAAGCTGTACATGTGCGACGGCGTGGTTCCGCCGTTCGAGAGCTTCGAGGAGGCCCGGGCGGCCTTCCCGACCACGATGATCGACGATCCCTCGCCCGGCATGACCATGCTCTATTCCTCGGGCACCACCGGCCGGCCCAAGGGCGTGCGCCGGGCCCTGCCGGAGGGCGGCGTCGGCGAGACGCCCGGCCCACTGATGATGCTTCTGGTGGGGCTCTATGGCTCGTCGCCGGACAGCGTCTATCTCTCCCCCGCGCCGCTCTATCACGCCGCCCCGCTGGGCTGGTCCGCCGGCATGCTGCAGCTGGGCGGCACGGTGGTGGTGATGGAGAAGTTCGATCCGGAGCTGGCGCTGAAATACATCGAGCAGTTCAAGATCACCGTCGCCCAGTGGGTGCCGACCCACTTCGTACGCATGCTCAAGCTGCCCGAAGAGGTCCGGGCCAGGTACGACGTTTCCTCGCTGCAGGCGGTGTTCCACGCCGCCGCCCCCTGCCCCGTGCCGGTCAAGGAGCAGATGATCGGCTGGTGGGGCCCGATCATCCACGAGTACTACGCCGGCACCGAAGGCAATGGCCTGACCGCGATCAACTCCCAGGAATGGTTGGCCCACAAGGGCTCGGTCGGCAAGGGCCTGACCGCCGAGGTGAAGATCTGCGACGAGGACGGCAACGAGCTGGGTCCACGCCAGGAAGGCGGCGTCTACTTCGCCGGCGGCGGCGCCTATGAATACTACAACGACCCCAAGAAGACCGCCGAGGCCATGAACCGGCACGGCTGGACCACCTTGGGCGATGTGGGCTGGCTCGACGAGGAGGGCTTCCTCTACCTCACCGACCGCAAGAGCTTCATGATCATCTCGGGCGGGGTAAACATCTATCCGCAGGAGATCGAGAACCTGCTGGTGACCCATCCCAAGGTCGCCGACGTGGCCGTGGTCGGGGCGCCGGACGAGGAGATGGGCGAGAAGGTCGTGGCGGTGATCCAGCCGGCCTACTGGGCGCAGGCCGGCGACGCCCTGGCCGCCGAGCTGAACGACTTTGTCCGCGCCAACCTCAGCGGCGTGAAACGGCCCCGGCAGTTCGACTTCATGCAGCAGCTGCCGCGTCACGACACCGGCAAGATCTACAAACGCCTGATCCGCGACGCCTACTGGGGCAAGACGGACAGCAAGGTGGTGTGATGAAGAAGACGGGCGTGCATCCAAAGCGCACCCATCGATTTCGGCGTTAGCCGCGCTTCTCCACCAGCACGCTCTGCACCGCTCGGCCGAAATAGCCGTTGCGGTCGGCCAGGCGGGCGAAAGCCAGGGCGCCGCCGCTGTCGCCGACCCAGGTCTCGGCGTCGAGCAGGATCCACTTGCCCACCGGATTGCGGCTGAAGCTCACCGACAGGTCGGCGTTGATGTAGGTCCACTGCTGGAAGTCCAGCACCGACGAGACACCGTTGCAGAAGTCGGCGGTCAGGGCCGCGCGGACCACCGGCGAGGTCTCCTCCCCCGCGAACATCGCCCGGTCGGCGCGGAACCAGACAGCGGCCGGGCCGGGTCGGCCCCACTCGCCGCGGGCGATCACCGCCGAGAGGCCCGAGCCGAAGCCATTGTTGGGACCGAAGCCGGCGGTGCTCGGCGGGTCCTCGTCCGGTGGCGTCAGCTCCAGCGGGCGGAAGCCGGAGTGGTCCGGCAGGTCCAGCGGCTCTTCGCGCACCCGCAGCACCGAGGCCCGCACCACCTCCTTGCCGGCGGCCAGCAGGCGGACCTGCAGGAGCTGGATCTTGCGACCCTCGCGCAGGACCTCGGTCTCGATGTCCAGCGGGGCCACTGGCACGGGCCGGATCAGATCGACTGTCAGGCGAGCGATGCGCATGGGCCGGGCGGCCGGGAAGGCTTCGGCCTCGCGCGTGATCAGGGCGCTGGGCGCCCCGCCGTGCTGCATGGTCGGGTCCCAGGGCCCGGCGGCGAAGGGATGGGTGACGGCCCGGCGGCCCTCGACGGTGTAGACAGCTTCCACGAAACGCCCCTGTTCAAGCCGCTTCG
>JACRBD010000191.1 GCA_016234625.1 Caulobacterales bacterium
ATCCGCCGTCCTGCCGCGCCCAGCTCTTGCCGCCATCGCGGGTGCGATAGACCGCCGGCCTGCCGCCCGGACTGGTGCGCGGCCAGACCTCGGCGCCATCCATGGGGAAGACCCAGGCCGTGTCGCCGTCGCGGGGATGGGGGACAATGGTGAAACCGATGTCGCCGATCTCCTTGGGCATCGCATTGCCGATCCGGTCCCAGACGTCCGATGGCCGGTCGAGGCGGTAGATGCCGCAGTGGTTCTGCTGCCAGAGCCGGTCCGGATTGGTGGGCGCCAGGGCGATGAAGTGGGCGTCCTGGCCGTATTCCGGATAGGGATCGGGGAAGAAGTTCGCTTCCACGTTCCTGTTCAGCGGCGCCCAGGACGCGCCCTTGTCGAGGGTCTCGAAAACCCCGGCCGTGGAGAGGGCGATGTACATGTGCGCCGGATCGCGGGGGTCGATGAGGATCTGGTTGAGCAGGGCGCCGTCCGGCGTGCCGCCGTCCTCCGGGGCCCATTTCCAGTACATCGGGTTGTCGTTGAAGCCGGCGACGCTGTCCCAGCTGTCGCCGCCGTCGCGGCTGACGAACAGGCCGGGCGGCGAGGTTCCCGCCCACCAGACGCCGGGCTCGCCGGCATGACCGGGCTCAAGCCAGAAGCTGTGATCGACCGCCCGCGGCGGCTCGCCGTCCGCGACCGTTGGAAAGGCCGGCGGCCGGGCCGCTTCCGCCCACATCGCGCCGCCATCGGTGGAACGGAAGATGGTCGGCCCCAGATGGCCGGTCTTGGCCGCCATCAGCAGGGTTTTGCCGTCCCGCGGGTCGAGCACCAGATGGTTGATGATGCTGCCGAGGAAATGCGGCCCGTCTACGGTCCAGGTCCGGCGCGCCGCATCGCTGCGATAGATCCAGGCCCCCTTGCGGGTGCCGACGAGAAGCTGAATGGCGCCGGTCATGGCGATCCTCCGATCCCGCGATGCTGATACGCCCTGAAGGCCTTGATGGAATGATGAGCTCCGGACGGTGACCTTGGTCAAGGACCGCTTCGCGGCCGCGTAGCGGCGGGCCCTCCGGTCCCGTCCTTGAAGAAGGTCCCGCCAGAGCAAAAATGCTCATCAAGACATCAGGTCGTTTTCCGCCACGAAGGAGCCTTCCGCTGTCGGGCGCCTACGCCTGCCCATCGAAGAAACCGTCCGGATCCTCGACCTCGACCAGCTTACCCCGCCGGATCTCCAGGAAGCGGGTCGCCGCCGCGCGGGTGAAATAGCGGTCGTGGGAAACGAACAGGCAGGAGACTTCGGCGTCTTCCAGTTCGGCCTCCAGCGCCTCCTGGCCTTCGATGTCCAGGTGGTTGGTCGGCTCGTCCAGCAGGTAGAGGTTGGGCCGCTCCAGCTTCAGCCGCAGGAACATAAGCCGCGACCGCTCCCCGTGGCTGAGCAGCCGGATCGGGTCGCCGATGCGCACGAACGGAAAGCCGGCCTGGGCCAGCAGGCGCGTGGCTTCCTTCTCCGTCGCCTCCGGCGCGCCGGAGACATAGTCCAGCAGGCTGGATGTCAGCGGCAGGGCGCGCATCGACTGGTCGAACACCGCCAGCCGGGTCGCGGGATTGAAGCGGATCGCCGCCTGGCCGTCGTAGTGCTCCAGGTCCGGATCGAAGGCCGCCGCGATGGCCGAAAGCAGAGTCGACTTGCCCGCGCCGTTGGCGCCCAGGATGGCGATCCGGTCGCCGGCGGCCACGGTCAGCCGGTCGATGGTCAGCAGGGTGCGGGCGTCGTCCGGTGTCTTCACCGTCAGCCCCATCAGCCGCAGGGCGACCTTGGCGTCGATCTCGCCGTCGGACAGCTCCAGCCGCCGCTCGCGGGTGACATAGGTAGAGGTCTTGTCGGCCTCGATGCGGGCGATGCGGGTCTCGATGGCCGCCTTGCGCTTGTTCAGCTCCGGGTTCTTCTGCGCCCAGACCTTGTAGCGGGCGGCGGCGGCCTCCAGCCGCTTGACCTCCTTCTCCTCCAGCTTGCGGTGGGCGGCCGCGGCGGCGTCGCGGCGCAGCAGTTCCTCGCGGGCGATGGAGAAGCGGGTCCTGAAAGCGTGCATCCCGTCCCGCCGCAGGAACAGGGTGCGGTCGGTGACCCGGTTGAGGAACTCCCGGTCGTGGCTGACGATCAGCATCGGCAGGTCGAAGGCCGCCGTCAGCCAGGTCTCCAGCACGTTGATGTTGGCCAGGTCCAGGTGGTTGGTCGGCTCGTCGAGGACCAGGATGTCCGGCTCCTCCAGCCGCGCCGCGCCGGCGATCAGCAGCAGCCGCTGCCAGCCGCCGGAGAGGTCGCCGAACCGCTGTTCGGCGGTCGCGTAGGAAACGCCGATCTCGTCCAGCAGCACGTCGATGCGCCAGTCGTCGTCGCCGGCGCCGATCTTCTCCAGCGACAGGCGCAGCACCTCCCGCACCGGCAGGTCGGCGAAGGCTTCCGGCGTGTCCTGCGGCAGGGATCCGACCCGCAGGCCGCGCGAGCGGATGACCTGCCCCTTGTCCAGCTCGAGCTCGCCGGTGAGGCATTTCAGCAAGGTCGACTTGCCCGCCCCGTTCTCGCCGACAAGGGCGGTGCGGGCGCCGTCGAGCAGGAAGGACACGGTCTCGAACACGGGCATGGCGCCGTGGTGAAAACTGGCCTGGTCCATCCCGAGCACGGCCTGACGCGGCGCCATGGCGTTTGCGATCCCTCCCCGCCCGTTCGGGCCCGGTGAGGTGGTAGAGGATCGCGGCGGATGGGGGAACCCGGGCCGGGATTAGCGAATGGTCTTCCTCGCCGCTCCGATGACGAGGACCCTTATGGCCTTGATGGAATGATGCGCTCCGGACGTCGGACCTGGTCAAGGACGGGCCCCCTCGGGCCCGCCGCTGCGCGGCCGCGAAGCGGTCCTTGAGCAGGACCGGCGCCGGAGCAAAACTGGCCTTCAAGACATCAGGGCAGGTCCGCCCCAAGGGCAACCCGTGGAGGTCCGCAGGCTAGTGCTGCGCCTCCGGCAGATGCACCACCAGCCCGTCGAGGGCCTCGCTGACGGTGATCTGGCAAGCCAGCCGGGAGGTCTCCCGCACCCCTTCGGCGAAGTCGAGCATCGACGCTTCAATGTCGCCCTGCTCGCCCAACCGGTCGTTCCAGGCGGCATCGACGAAGATGTGGCAGGTGGCGCAGGCGCAGGCCCCCCCGCAGTCGGCGTCAATGCCCGGCACATTGTGGCTGATCGCCCCCTGCATCAGGCTGACGCCCGGCTTGAGAGTCAGGCTGTGCCGGGCGCCGTTGTGTTCGACGTAGGTGATGACGGGCATGCGGGTCTCCTGAGGGGACATGTACCGCCTGCGGTACATGTCCCCGATCAGCGGGGGATTTCGGGGACACGTACCTGCGGTACATGTCCCCTAGGCGGGAATGCGGACCGGCAGGTTGAGGTAACCCTTCACGAAGGGCGACGGCACGCGCTCGGGCTCGCCCATCACCTCGATCACCGGGAAGCGTTTGAGGATTTCCTCCCAGATCACCCGCAACTGCAGCTCGGCCAGGCGGTTGCCGACGCAGCGATGGATGCCGTAGCCGAAGGACATGTGCTGGCGGGGCCGCTCGCGGTCGATGATGTAGCGGTCCGGCTCGGCGATCACCGTGTCGTCGCGGTTGCCCGAGACGTACCACATGACCACCTTGTCGCCCTTGCGGATCAGCTTGCCGCTCAGCTCGATGTCCTCCAGCGCCGTGCGCCGCATATGGGCCAGCGGCGTCTGCCAGCGGATGGTCTCCGACACCATCGACGGGATCAGCTCCTGGTTGGCGCGCAGCTTGGCGTACTGGTCCGGGTTCTTGTTGAGGGCGTAGACCGAGCCGCTGATGCTGTTGCGGGTGGTGTCGTTGCCGCCGACGATCAGCAGGATCAGGTTGCCGAGGTACTCCTCGGGGCTCATGTTCCGGGTCGCCTCGGCGTGGGCCATCATCGAGATCAGGTCGCCCTGCGGCGGCGCGTTGACCCGCTCGTTCCACAGCTCGGTGAAGGCGCCCAGGCACTCCATCAGGATGGCCAGCTTGGCCTCCTCGGTCTCCACCAGCATGCCCTCGGCCGGAATGGTCGTGGCGATGTCGGACCACCAGGTCAGCTTGCGGCGCTGCTCGAAGGGGAAGTCGAACAGGGTCGCCAGCATCTGGGTGGTCAGTTCGATCGACACCCGGTCCACCCAGTCGAAGGTCTCGCCCCGGGGCAGCTCATCGAGGATCTTCGCCGCCCGCTCGCGGATCATCGGCTCCAGCACCGCCAGGTTCGCCGGCGACACGGCCGGGCTGACCACCTTGCGCTGCACATCGTGCTTGGGCGGGTCCATGGCGATGAACATCGGCAGGCGCAGGTCCGCGCCCTGGTCGACGATGGCGATGCCGCCCAGCGCCGCCTCCGACGAGAACACCTGGTGATTGGTGTCGACGGCCATGATGTCGTTGTACCTGGTGATCGACCAATAGGGGCCGAACAGGCTGTCCTTGCAGTAGTGGACAGGATCCTCGCGCCGCAGTCGCTCGAAGTAGGGCCAATGGCTGTCGGTACGCCACAGCTCCGGGTGGCTGACGTCGATCTCGTCGAGCGGAATGGACCGGGCGTGATCTGTCGCGGACTGTGGAACGGAGCCATCGGCCATGGTCTTGCCTCCCTGTAGCCCGTCTCGGCGCGGGCCTGATCCCGCACCCTAGGGGGTCGCCCGGCCAGGAGGGATGGCGCGGCGCGCCTTTCTCATGGCATTTTGCGCCACATGTCTGGGACGCTCGAACAGCTGCCGATGACGCCGGGCTATTTCCGGCTGATCCTGCGCTGTTTCGGCGACACGCCGGAGCGCCGGGAGGCCATCCTGGCCGGGACCGGCGCCACCGAGGCCATGGCGCGGGACGCCGCCGCCGATATCAGCCTGTTCCAGCAGGTCCGCCAGATCGGCAACGTGATCGACCTCATTGGCGACGGCTGGGCTCTCAGCGCGCCGGAGCTGTGGAATCCGGCCTCGCACGGACCGCTGGGCGTGGCCGCCCTGACCGCTCCGGACATCGCCCGGATGATCGAGGTGGTCGCCCGGTTCGGCTATGTGCGGGCGCCCTTCTACGAATCGACGCTGCGGCGCGGCCCGGCCTGGGTCGAGCTCGCCTACGACCTGACCGTGCCGATCGACGAGCGGCTGTGGCGGCCGATGGTCGAGATCTCCTTCGTCGGGATCAGGGCCCTGCTGGGTTCGGTGCTGGCCCGGCCGCCGCTTGAGGCGCGGTTCCTGTTCGCCTGTCCCGAGCCGGGCCATGCGCCCCAGGTCCGCGCCATCCTTGGCGAGTCGGTGGCCTATGGCGCGGCGCGCAACGCGGTTCGGTTCCCCACGGCCTGGCTGGCGCTGGAGTCACCCTTCGCCGACGCGGCCCTGTTCGACGCGGCCGTGGGCGAGCTGCAGGGCGCGGAGCGTCGGCTGACCGCTCCGGTCGGCCTGCGGGGTCGGGTGGAGCGGCTGCTCAGCACCCTGCCGGCCGGCCGGCTGACCGCCGATGAGACGGCCCGGCTGATGGGGGTGTCCCGCCGCACCCTGGTCCGACGCCTGGCCGAGGCCGGGGTCGGCTATCGCCAGTTGGCCGACGCGGAATTACGGGGCCGCGCCGAACGCCTGCTGGCGAGCGGCGCCATGAGCCACGCGCGGATCGCCGAGGAACTCGGCTATACCGACCCGACCAGTTTCAGCCGCGCCTGCCGGCGGTGGTTTCGGGGCGGGGGGACGATGGCGGGGTAGCGCAGCCGACCCTCCAGGATTCTCACGGCAGACCTGCCCCGATGTCTTGAAGGCCAGTGTTGCTCCGGCGGACGGCCTCGACTTTTCCTCCCCCACTTGGGGGAGGGGGACCATGGGTCTGAACCGGGCACATAGGTGACAGATTGAACCGGACACATGGGTGACAGTCTCCTGGTCGGCGGGGAGGAGCTTTGCCGATGTGGAAGACGTCCTGTGTTGCGGAAGAGAAGTTGCGGTTCATTGCCCGTCGGCTG
>JACRBD010000014.1 GCA_016234625.1 Caulobacterales bacterium
GGTCGGGCATCGGCCTGGCGGTCATTCACTACGGCCGCAGGCTCATTGGACGATCAACAGGCGAGGCCCAACTCGGCCGCAAGGATGTGGGCTGGATGACTCTGGTGGTGCTATCCGGAGGCGTAGCCGGTCCGCTTCTGCTGATGGTCGGCCTCACGACGACGGCCGCTTCGACCGCCGCCCTGCTGCTCAATCTCGAAGGGCTGGCGACCATGGCCATCGCCTGGCTGGTCTTCCGCGAGAATGTGGACCGCCGCTTGCTACTCGGGGCGTTGGCGATCCTGGGCGGGGCGGTCCTGTTGTCCTGGCAGCCAGGTCAGGGGTTTAGCGGCGTCGGCATAGGCTCGCTCGCCATCGCCGGAGCCTGTCTGGCGTGGGGCATCGACAACAACCTGACCCGCAAGGTCAGCGGTTCGGACCCGGTACAGATCGCCATGATCAAGGGTTTGGTCGCCGGAGCCGTGAACCTGACCCTCGCCCTGTCACTGGGAGCGAAGTTGCCATCCGTGGGGCTGACGGCGGCGGCGGGCGTAGTCGGCTTCCTCGGCTACGGGGTCAGCCTGGTGCTGTTCGTCCTGGGGCTGCGCTTTCTCGGCACAGCCCGGACGGGCGCCTACTTCTCGACCGCGCCCTTCATCGGCGCGTTGCTGGCCATCGCCATGTTCGGCGAGGCCCTGACCGCTCCGCTGGTGCTGGCTGCGGCGTTGATGGCGGTGGGCCTCTACCTGCACCTCGTCGAGCGTCACGACCACGATCATGTCCATGAGCCGCTGGAGCACGAACACGCCCATGTTCATGATGACCATCACCAGCACGTTCATCATCCGGGTGACCCAATCGGCGAGCCGCACGTGCACAGGCATGCCCACGCCCGACTGATCCACGACCATCCGCACTATCCCGATCTGCATCACAGACACAGCCACGAGACGCACTAACCGCACCCTGCGGCCGAGTAGAGGTTAGATCAACGCCGCCCTTCGAGCAGCGTAGACGGCGCGAGGGCGTCGGCGCTCGCGAAGATGGAAGGCTTGGGCGCGGCGACGGCCGATGCGGCGGTCAGGCCATCGACGCCGGTTCCCAGAACCAGAGCGATGCCGATGGCGGCCATGCGGGCGGGCGCCAGGCCGGCTCTCGCCGACCGCTCATGGGCGATGCGGCGACCCACGTCGTTCTTGGGCGGATCGGCGAACTGGATGCCGTTGTCCGTCAGAACCGTATGGATCTGGTAGGAAACGGCCGCGATCAGCGCTTCGAGGAAGGCCCGGGCGGTTGCCGCCGTCGCCCGCTCCATCAGCCAGGCGAAGGTTTACTTGGAGGTTCGGTCGACGGCCACGAACTGATGGAGCTTGCCCTCCACGGTGCGGACCTCGGCGAGGTCGATGTGGAAGTAGCCGATTGGGTAGCGCTTGAAGGTCTTCCTGGAGGTCTTATCTTTCTCGATCTCAGGCAGCCGGCTGACGCCGTGCCGCTGGAAGCAGCGGTGCAGAGCCGACCGGGTAAGGAGCGGGATCGTCGCCTGCAGAGTATAGAGGGAGTCGTCCAGCGGCTGCAGCGTGTGCTTGCGGAAGGCGCCCGCCTCAGCCACTTCTCCAGGCGTCAGCACCGTCGAAAACGGCGACTTGGGGCCTATCGGCGCGTCGTGAAAGAAGGCACACTTCCTCCACTTGGCAACGGCCTTCCGGTTGAGGCCGTATCTGGCGGCTAGCTCTTTGAGCGGAGCCTTCGATCGCTGTATCGCCGCTCGAATGATGTGCGTGGTCTTGGCGCTGCCCGAGGGCGCACTACGATACCTCCTGGCGGGTGGCCCGAAAAAGAGAAATCGATCCCGTCGGCGTGGGGATCACCTGGGTCTCGGCGACATCGATAAAGCCCGCCTGGCGGATCAGGTCCGGCAGGATACCGTCCGCCTGGGGCTGGGTGTCCTTGACGCCATCAAGCCTCTGGACGGTCCCGCGAAACAGGCCCCGCATCAGCGCCGTACGCTGAAAGCCATAGTCGGCGATGTGGAGCGCGCCACCGGACGCGAGGACGGAATAGGCCGCGTTCAGCGCCGCCGATTTTTCGGCCAAGGGCACCTGGTGAAACACCAGACTCGACACGACTTTGGTCACGCCGCGCCCTTCCAGAAGCCGGCCGGCGTCCCGGCCAAACCCTTGAATCAGCTCCGCCCTGGCGCCGGTCCGGTCGAACTTGGCGCGGGCCCGATCCAGAACGGCTGGATCGGGATCCAGGCCGATCAACCTCGCCTTTGGTTCAGCCGCCGCCAACCGGACAATAAGGGACCCCGTACCGCACCCAAGGTCGATGATAACGTCGTCCGGCGACGGTTGAATCTGGACGA
>JACRBD010000184.1 GCA_016234625.1 Caulobacterales bacterium
AGGACCTCAGCCCCCGCAAGCAGCTGATCGTCGAGCTCTATCGCCCGTCGGACGGCCGCATCGCCCGGTTCCCGGTCCGCTGTCGCATCGATGGCCCGACCGAGCTGGAGTATTTCCAGAACGGCGGCGTGCTGAACTACGTGCTGCGCAACCTCGCGGCCGGCGCGGCGTAAAGGGCGCGGGGACATGTACCGCAGGTACGTGTCCCCCAAACCCGCCGCTCGATTGGGGGATACGTACCTGCGGTACATGTCCCCACTTCACGGCCTCGTGAAACGCGCCGCCGTCGCTTCTTCGATTAAGTGCGGCGCGATGCGGAACGCCCTTCTCGCCTTCGTCGCCCTGCTGATGCTGTCGCCGACGGCGGCGCCCGCGCGCGTCCGGCCGCCCGTGGTGGTGGAGCTGTTCACCGCCCAGGGCTGCTCGTCCTGCGGCAAGGCCAACGTCACGTTCTCGGCCCTGGCCGAGCGGCCGGACGTCCTGGCCCTGACCTTCGCCGTCGACTACTGGGACTATCTCGGCTGGCCCGACACCTTCGCCCGGCCCGAGTTCACCGAGCGCCAGCGGGCCTACGCCCGCAAGCTGGCCCTGCGCGAGGTCTACACCCCGCAGGTGGTGGTCGATGGCCGGGTGCAGGCTTCCGGCGTCAAGGGCGAGGCCGTCGAGGCCCTGGTCGCGGCGGCCCTCAAGGCCCAGGTCTATGCGCCGGACATGATGTTCATGGGCGAGCGTCGCGTGGCCGTCGGCTCGGGCCCCTCGCCGCGCGGCGGGGCCGACGTCTGGCTGATCCGCTACGACCCGCGCGAGCAGGAAGTGACTCCGCGCAAGGGTGACAACCGCGGCCAGACCCTGGTGCAGAAGAACGTCGTGCGTGAGGTCGTCCGTATCGGCGGCTGGCGCGGCAAGCCGACCGCCTACCGCATTCCCACGACCGAGCTGGAGGGGCTGGCCACAGCCGTGATCGTCCAGGCGCCGAAGGGCGGGAAGATTTTGGCGGTGTTGGCGAGGCCATAGGCTTCGTTGCGTGGTTCGAGACGCGATCCTGAGGGATCGCTCCTCACCATGACGAATACCTTTGAAGCCCTACCCTCTTCGTCATCCTGAGGAGCGAGCCTCAAGCGAGCGTCTCGAAGGACGCACTACACCCGCAACATCAGCCCGCCGTCCACCCCCAGCGCCTGACCTGTCACGAAGCCGCCGTCGTCCGACGCCAGGAACAGGGCCGCTCTCGCGATATCGATCGGCTGGCCCAGACGCTTGAGCGCCGCCTTCTTCGCCCACACTGCCGCCACCTCGTCATGGGCGAAGCTGGCCGCCGTCATGCCCGTGGCGATGGCGCCGGGCAGGATGGCGTTGGCGGTGACGCCGTGCCGGCCCAGCTCGAGGGCGAATGTGCGCATCATGCCGACGACGCCCGCCTTGGACGCCGAATAGGCCACCAGGCCGTTGTCGGTGTGCCTGGCCATGATCGAGGCGGTGAAGATCAGCCGGCCGACGCCGGACTTGACCAGATGCGGCACGGCCTGGCGGCTGATGCGGAAGGCGGCGCGCAGGTTGACCGCGATCTGCCGGTCGAAGGCCTTGTCGCTGGTCTCGCCCACCGGGCTGGAGCCAGAGACGCCGGCGTTGTTGTAGACGATGTCCAGCCCGCCGAAGGCCTCAACCGCCCGGCCGACGATGGCGGCCGGGGCGGCGTCTTCGCTGATGTCCTGGGCCAGGCTCTCGATGGCGGCATGCTCAAAGGTCAGGTCCGCGCCGGGCCGGTCGACGGCCAGCACCCGGGCCCCCTCGCGGGCGAACAGTTCTGCGCTGGCCCGGCCGATGCCGCTGGCGGCGCCCGTGACGATGGCCCGGCGGCCTTCGAGTCTGCCCATGCGCTTGTCCTCCCGGCCTCCGTCTCATGCGGCGGCGTCCGGACAAAATGAAACCCCCGCTGCCGGAGGGGAAGGCAACGGGGGTTCATTGGAGGGGCTTTGAAGTATCGGCCGATCCGAAGCCCGCGATCCCAGGGGGGCTGGGGGGGCTGTTCAGGATCCGGGACCAGCGACGCTTCCGACCGGCCGACGCTGTTAAATTGGCGGGCGTTACCGGCGGGCGCGCGTCCGAAATAAGGTCTTTTAGGGGCGCTGAATGACCGTTGGTCGACAAACCGGCGGAGCGTGGCCTTTCCGCGACGCCTCTGGCCAAACCGGCTGACTCGGGCGCCGCGCATTCAGGCGAAGTGGAAACCGGTTCGCCGCCCGGAATGCGCGGCAAATTTGACTTGAAGCGCGTTCGGACGCCAAACCGGGTTCCACTTTGGCTGAACGCGCTTTAGCTTTCGAGGGCATGGCGTTTGATCCGACATACGCGCAACCCGCCGCCGCGGTGGTCTTCTTCGAGCGGCGGGAACTGGAAAGACTGCTCCGCCTTTACGGGCGGATGGTGGCCGCCGGGGAATGGCGCGACTACGCCATCGCCGGCCTGTCGGAGAGCGCCGTCTTCAGCGTCTTCCGTCGCGCGTCCGAACAGCCCCTCTACCGCATCGAGAAGCGCCCGGCCCTGGCCCGCAAGCAGGGGGCCTGGGCGGTGCTGACCCAGAGCGGTCACATCCTCAAGCGCGGACACGACCTGGAACAAGTGCTGCGGGTGTTCGACAAGGGCCGCTTCTCGGTGGTGGACTAACGAAAAAGCCCCGCCGGTTTCCCGGCGAGGCCCTGTCGTTCAGACCGGTTTGGCGTCGCTATTCGCGACGGCCGCCCATGAAGGCGAGCAGGAACTGGAACAGGTTGATGAAGTCCAGATACAGGCTCAGCGCGCCGTAGTTGGTCGCCACCGCGAGGCCCGTCTGGTCGCCGCCAATGGCGTAGTAGGTCATCTTCAGCCGCTGGGTGTCGTAGGCCGTCAGGCCGGCGAAGATCAGCACCCCGACGACGTTGATGATCCAGTAGAGCATCGGCGCGGCCAGGAACATGTTGACCACCGAGGCGATGATCAGGCCCCAGACGCCCATGATCAGGAAGCTGCCGAAGCCGGTGAGGTCCTTCTTGGTGGTGTAGCCGACCAGGCTCAGGGCGCCGAAGGCGGTGGCCGTGATCAGGAAGGTCGTGGCGATCGAGCCGCCGGTATAGAGCAGCACCCAGGCGGCGCCGGAAGCCCCGATCAGGCTGACGATGCCCCAGTAGAGGGCGGCCGAGCCCGCCGGGGTGGGTTTGCGCATGGCGAAGCTGGAGATCAGCACCAGCGCCAGGGGCGCGAAGGCCAGGATCGTGCCGCCGGGAGTGAACCGCTGCAGCGCGCCCGTCGGCGAGACCACATAAAGCAGGTCGCGGATTGCCGGCACGGAGGCCACCGTGTAGGCGATCGCCGCCGACAGGAGGAGGCCCAGCGCCATCTTGTTATACACGCCGAGCATGAAGGCGCGGAGACCCGCGTCGATCGACATATCGACGGTCTGCGGAATCGAGCGCGCAGTACCGCGTCCGAAGTCGCTCATGGAAGTAGCCCTTGTTCATCGCGTCCGTGATGGACGCCGATTGAATATCGGTGTCGTCGCCCTCCGGCGCAAGCACCATGCCGGCGACTATTCCGCCCGCAGCACCGGCGCGGGCCGTTTCGACAACGCCTGCATCGCCGCCAGCAGCCCGCCCACGGTGGCCAGGCCGGCCGCGGCGCCCAGCAGGGCAGCGACGCCCGCCCAGTCGACGCTCCATTTAGGCTCGAACACCTTGACCACCACCGGCCAGGCGGCGGCGTAGCCGAGGGCGATACCCGCGAGGCCGGCGATCAGCCCGACCGCGCCGTATTCGACCCCGTAGGCCGTGAGGATCTGCAGTCGCGAGCCGCCCAGCACCTTCAGCGTCGCCGCCTCGCGCGCCCTTGCCCGCGCGCCGGCGGCGATGGCCCCGGCCAGCACCAGCAGGCCGGCGAGGGCGGCGACCGAAGCCGCGCCCTGCACCGCCAGCACCAGCCGGTCGAGCATCTCGGTGGCCGCCTCCAGCTGCTCGCGCACGCTGATCACATTGACCATCGGGAAATCCTGGCCCAGGGCGCGGGTGACCGCGGCCTCCTGGGCCTTGTTCGCCTTGGCGATGGCCACCTGCTGCAGCACCGCGCCCTCGAGGGCGGCCGGGTCGATGATGATCGGGAAGGCTGGGCCGAAGCCGCCCCAGTCGACCTTGCGCAGGGCCGCGACCTTCACGTCGATCTCCCGGCCAAGGACATTGAGGGTGATCCTGTCGCCGACCTTCAGCCCTGCCCCGCGGGCGGCGTCGGCCTCCATGGCGATAACCGGCTCGCCGGCGTAGTCGGCCGGCCACCAGCGGCCCTCGACCACGCCCGCTTCCTTCGGCTCGGGGCCGATCACCGAGACCTGGATGTCGTTGTCGTAGGCCCAGCGTTCACTCTGTTTGATCGTCTTCAGATCGACCAGCTCGCCCTTCACCCGCACGATGCGGCCGGTGGTGAACGGCGCGCGCAGCCAGTTGCGGTCGGTCAGGGGGACGGCAAGGGCTTTCGCCACCACCGCGTCGAGCTCGGCGGCGCGGTCGCCCGGGATCTCGGTGAAGACCATGGCCGGGGCGGTCTTCGGCGCCACCTCGCTGACCTGGGCCAGCAGGCTGGACTGGATCAGCACCACCGCCGCCAGCAGGGCGACGCCCAGGCCGATGGCCGGAGCGGCGGTGCGGGCGGCCGAACGGGGTCCGGCGAGGTTGGCGATGCCGATGCGCACCGCGCCTCTCGCAAAGCCGCGCAGCCGTCCCGCGCCCCAGGCCGCGCCGCGTCCCAGCGCCCAGAGCAGGCCGAAGGCGAGGGCCACCCCGGCGATCATGATCCCGGCCGCCATCGGCGTCGGGGCGGTGACGACGGCGAGACCCGCCAGGCCCAGGCCGGCGAGGATGGCGACGATCACCTCCGGCCCGAAGCCCAGCCGGCCGGTCAGGTCGCGGCGGAACAGGGAGGACGGCGGGGTCGCCCGGGCCCTCGCCAGCGGGGCCAGGCTGAAGGCGGCGGCGGCCAGCAGGCCGAACAGGGCCGCCTTGGCGAGCGGCATGGGATAGACGGCGAACAGGGCCGGCACCGGCAGCCTGTCCGCCGCCAGCTGCCCCAGAACCAGCGGGGCGGCCGCGCCGATGGCCAGGCCGATGCCGACGCCCAGCAGCGACAGGACGGCGATCTGGATGAGGTAGAGATCGCGGATCAGCGCCCCCTCGGCCCCCAGCGCCTTGAGCACGGCGATCGAGGGCTTGCGCTGTTCGAGATAGGCCGAGACCGCCCCGGCCACGCCCAGCCCGCCGGCCACCAGCGAGGCCAGGCCGATGAAACCGAGGAAGTATTCCAGCTGGTCGATCAGCCGCTTGAACCCGCCCGCGGCGTCGTTGCGGCCGCGGGCCTCGAAACCGTCCGTCTTGAGCGTCTTCACCAGGGCGTCGACGCCGGCGTTGGTGGCCAGGTCCGGCTTCAGCGCGATGCGCACGGCCTCGCCGGTGTTGGGCAGGCCCGGCTGCAGGAAGCCGCCGGCCTTGACCGCCTCGAGGCTGGTCAGGACGCGGGGGCCAAGGGCGAAGCCGCGACCCAGCCGGTCGGGTTCGGACACCAGCACCGCCCGGGCGATGAAGGTCGCCTCGCCGACCAGGAACCGGTCGCCGAGTTTCAGGTGCAGCCGGTCGAGCAGGGCCTGTTCGACCGCCGCGCCAGCGGCGACGCCGTCCGGACGAAAGGCGGCGGCCAGCGATGGCGCGCCCTGTAGCTGGACCTTGCCGGCGAGCGGATAGGCGTCGGACACGCCTCGCAGCTCCACCAGCCGGCGGTCGCCGGACGGCGCTTCGGCCATGGCGGAGGCGGCGGCGGACGAGGCGGTCCGGCCCATGGCGTCGAACCGCCTGTGTTCCGCCGCGCTGAACAGCCGGCGGTCGACGCTGACGCGGATGTCGCCGCCGAGAATCTCGCGGGCCTCCACGGCCAGGCCCTTGCGGAAGGCTTCGGCCGTCGAGCCGGCGGCGGCGATGGCCGCCACGCCCAGCGCCAGGCAGGCGAGGAAGATGCGGAAGCCGGCGACGCCGGACCGCAGCTCCCGCAGGGCGAAGCGCAGCGACAGCGGCATCAGGCGTCGCCGACGATCTGGCCGGCGGCCATGGTCACCTGGCGGCCCGCCCGGGCGGCCAGGGCCGTGTCATGGGTGACCAGCACCAGGGCCGCGCCGGTCTCGGTCACCAGGTCGAACATCAGATCGGCGACCCCGGCGGCGTTGGCCGCGTCCAGATTGCCGGTCGGCTCGTCGGCGAACAGCAGGGCCGGCTCGATGGCCAGGGCCCGGGCCAGGGCGACCCGCTGCTGCTCCCCGCCCGACAGCTGGGTCGGATAGTGGCGCAGCCGGTCGGTCAGCCCGACCCGGCCCAGCCAGTCGCGGGCGACCTTCGCCGCCTGCGGGACGCCGGCCAGCTCCAGCGGCGCGGCGACGTTCTCCTCGGCGGTCATGTTGGGCAGCAGGTGGAAGGACTGGAACACCAGCGACACCCTCCCCCGCCGCAGCCGCGCCCGGCCGTCCTCGCCCAGCGGCGCCAGATCCTGGCCGAACAGCCGAACGGTCCCGGAGGTCGGCCGCTCCAGCCCGGCGGCCACCGCGGTCAGGGACGACTTGCCCGAGCCCGATGGCCCGACCACCGCCACCTGTTCGCCCAGGCCCACCGTCAGGCTGACGCCCCGCAGGATTTCCACCGGCCCGGCGACGGACGGCAGGGTCAGGGTCACCGCGTCGAGGGACAGCGGCGGGGTCATGGCGGCGGCGTCGAACATGGAGCGGCTGTCTTCGTTGCGAGGAGAATTGGCGCGGGGGCTTTTGGATGGACCAGTCTTCACCCTACATAGGGCGTAGCCATGGCCAGCACACCTTACGGTCCCGTCACGCGCCGCGCGTTCGCCGCCCTGATCCTGGGGGCGGCGGCGACGCCCGCCTTCGCCGCGCCCGGACCGCGCATTGTCACCATGCTCGGCGACTCCATCACCGCCGGCTACGGCCTGCCCGCCCGCGTCGCCCTGCCGGCGCGGCTGGAGGCGAAACTGGCGAAGCTGGCGCCCGGAACCCGGGTGCGGGCCGCCGGGGTCAGCGGCGACACCAGCGCCGGCGGCGCGGCGCGGGTCGACTTCAGCGTCCAGAAGGACACCGCCGTCTGCGTCGTGGCCCTGGGCGGCAACGACCTGCTGCAGGGTCTCGACCCCAAGGCGACGAGCGCCAACCTCGACCGGATCATCCGCCGACTGAGGGCGCGTGGTATCACCGTCGTGCTGGTCGGCCTGACCGCCCCGACGGCGATCGGCCGGGGCTATTCCCGCGAGTTCGGGGCGATCTTCCCGGCCCTGGCCAAACGGTATGGGGTGGCCCTCTATCCGAACCTGCTGGCGGGCGTGGCGGGCGATCCGAAGCTGAACCAGCGCGACGGCATCCATCCCAATCCTGCGGGGGTGGAGATTATCGCGGAGCGATTGGCGCCTGTGGTGGCGAGGGCGCTGGCGGCAAGGCGATAGAGTCTGTCCTCTCCCGGAGGGAGAGGGGGACCATGCGGAGCAAGGTGGAGAGGGAGACGCCGATGGAGGCGGGGCAGGCATGACAGTAGACAGCGACCAATCGACAATCACCGGCGCTTCCCTCTCCACCACCCTTCGGGTGGTCCCCCTCTCCCTCGCGGGAGAGGTCGGATGACTGAATGATCCGCCTGTTCGCCGCCATCGCCGTGCCAGAAGAGATCGGCGAGCCGCTGGTGCGCCGCCAGCACGGCCTGCCGGGCGCGCGATGGCGGCCGCTGGAGGCATTCCACATCACCCTGCGGTTCTTTGGCGATGTGCAGGAGCGGGTCGCCGAGGATCTCGACCTGGAGCTCGAGCGGATCACCTCGGCGCCCTTCGGCCTGACGCTGGACAGCGTCGGCGCCTTCGGCGAGGGGCCAGATATTCATGCCGTCTGGGCTGGCGTCGAGGAGAGCGAGCGCCTGCGGGTTCTGGCCGGGCGCTGCGAGACCGCGGCCCGCCGGGCGAAGATGACAGCCGACAGCCGGGCCTACCGGCCGCACCTGACCCTGGCCTATCTGCGCCGGCCGGA
>JACRBD010000185.1 GCA_016234625.1 Caulobacterales bacterium
ACCCCTCCGGCGCGCGCCGGCGGGGCGAGCCAGGCGCTGGCGTGCATGATCGCGCGGGCGAGGGCGTGGAGCGCGCTCATGCCGGCGATCCCTTCAGCGAGGGGGCAGGGATTGCGGCGGCGAGGGCCTCGCGCAGGGCTGATCTGCCGGCGCCGGTGATGCGGTAGGCGTGGCGGGGTGGCCGGCCGGGCTTGTCCGACGGCGTCCATCGGCCTTCTAGAAGGCCGCGCTCGTCCAGCCGGACCAGGATCGGATAGAGGCTACCGGATTTCAGGCCGGTGGCGGCGGCGATCTCAAGGCCATAGAGCCAGCCATCTGCCTGGCCTGCGAGGGCCTGAAGGACATCGACGGTTTGGGCTGAGAATCTGCGTGGGGGGCTGCTCATGGCCATAACTCTACATATGTAGAGTTATGGCGCAAGGGCCATAAAAAGGGGGACATGTACCGCAGGTACGTGTCCCCCAATCGAGCGGCTACGGGTTTGGGGGACACGTACCTCTGGTCACTACTGTCCGGGATAGCGACGCCCGAGGTCTCGTAAGTGTTTGATTGATTGAAGTGATTGGCCTGTTTTGGCCTGTCGCCGATTTGAACTTCGCTCCGGACGTGCATCAGCATCCACGCCAGGCCGAGGCGCGGAGTCGGATGATGCACGAGGGCAAGATCGTCTTTTCGCAGGTGATGGATCACCTGCCGCAGCACACCTTCCGGCGCCTGGTTGAACGCTATGGCGCCGACCGCTCGGTGAAGAGCTTCAGCTGCCAGGACCAGTTCCGCTGCATGGCCTTCGCCCAACTGACCTGCCGCGACAGCTTGCGCGACACGGTGATCTGCCTAAACGCCCAGCAGGCCAAGCTCTTCCACATGGGCATCCGCGGCCAGGTCAGGCGCAGCACCCTGGCCGACGCCAACGAGCGGCGGGACTGGCGGCTCTACGCGGCCCTCGCCGCCGTTCTGATCGCCACGGCCCGTCGGCTCTACGCGGGCGATCGGTTCGGGGCGGATCTGGAGGGCGCGGCCTACGCGCTGGACACCACCACCATCGACCTGTGCCTGTCGCTGTTCCCCTGGGCGCGGTTCCGCCTGGGCAAGGGCGCGGTGAAGCTGCACACCATGATCGACCTTCGGGGCAACATCCCCGTCGTGGTCCATATCGACGACGGAAAGTCCTACGACACCGATATCCTGGACGTCATCGCCCCCGAGCCCGGCGCCATCTATGTCATGGATCGCGGCTATCTCGATTTCACCCGCCTGCGGCAACTCAACGCCGCCGGGGCCTTCTTCGTCATCCGCGCCAGAGACAACTTTCGCTTCCGCCGCATCACCTCCCGCCCGGTCGATCGGACCACCGGCGTCATCTGCGACCAGACCGTCGTCCTGACCGTCCGCAAGACCGTCAGGAAGTACCCCGGCAGGCTGCGACGCATCCGCTATCGCGACCCCAAGACGCGCAAGACCCTGGTCTTCCTGACCAACAACCTCGACCTGCCGTCGCGGACGAACACCGACCTCTATCGATGTCGCTGGCAAATCGAGCTGTTCTTCAAATGGATCAAGCAGCACCTGCGCATCCGGCGCTTCTTCGGCAACTCCCAGAACGCCGTGAAGACCCAGATCTGGATCGCCGTCTGCGTCTACGTCCTGATCGCCATCATCAAGAAGCGCCTCGCCTCGGGCGCCAGTCTCTACACAATCCTGCAAATGATCAGCGTCACCGCCTTCGAGAAAATGCCGCTCGATCAGCTACTTAGCTTCGCCGCACAGCCAAATGACCGCCACCCGGAACATAACCAGTTGAATCTATTCACCGATTAGCCGGACAGTAGTGACCTCTGGTACATGTCCCCTCGAAGCTACGGCGCGACGACCATACAGGCCTGCTTCTTGGCCTTGAGGGCCTTGCAGGCGGCCTTGGCGGCGTCGGCGGTCATGCCTTCGAAGCGGACGCGGAAATAGCCGCCCACAGCGCCGCCGATCTCGGCCTCGCCGTCGTCCAGCACCTGGCGGAAACGGCGCTGCAGCTGGGTCAGCTGGGCGCGGGCCTGGCTCTTGGACTTGAAAGCTCCGGCCTGGATGGCCCACTGGCCGCGGGGCTTCTTCGGGGCGACCTTCTTCGGCGGGGTCGCGGTCCGCGTGGGCGGCACGACTTCCGGAATGCGGGCCATCACCGTGTAGGAGGTGGTGGAGGCCGGGCCGTCGGTGAGGACGACCCGCAGGCCGTCCTGGTCGGCGTCGCCCTGTTCGGTGGAGGGCCGTTCGATCGGCCCTTCGATGACCGGCTCGAACATCGACTGCGCCACGGTGATGGTCTCGCCCAGCGAGCGGCGCTTCATCACGTCAAAACCGGTCAGCAGCAGGTCTTCCACATGGTCGTCGCGGGTGACCGTCGAGCGGCCGCCGAGCACCACGGCGATCAGCCGGCGGCCGTCGCGCACCGCCGAGGCGGCCAGGTTGAACCCCGAGGCGTTGGTGTAGCCGGTCTTCAGCCCGTCCACGCCCCACATCTGGCCCAGCAGGCGGTTGTGGTTGTTCATGGTCACGCCCCGGAAGGTGAAGGAGCGCAGGCTGAAGAAGCTGTAGTACTGAGGATAGTCGCGCATCACGGCGCGGGACATGATGGCGATGTCGCGGGCGGTGGAAATCTGGCGGCTGTCGGGCAGGCCCGAGGCGTTGACGAAGCGGGTGTTGCTCATGCCCAGTTCCTGACCGCGCAGGGTCATCAGGGCGGCGAAGCGCTGTTCGGTGCCGCCGATATGCTCGGCGAGGGCCACGGCCATGTCGTTGGCCGACTTCACCGCGATCGCCTTCATGGCGTCATCGACGGTGATCTGTTCGCCGGCGGCGAGGCCCAGCTTGGTCGGCGGCTGCGAGGCGGCGCGGGCGGAGACGGTGATCAGGTCGGTCGGCTTGAGCCGGCCTTCCGAAATGGCCTCGAAGGCCAGGTAGAGGGTCATCACCTTGGTGATCGAGGCCGGATAGCGCGGGCTGTCGGCGCGCTTGGCGTAGAGCACTTCGCCGGTGTTGGCGTCGACCACGATGGCCGCGTACTTGGGTTCCGTCGCCGGGATGGTCAGGTAGGGCGCCGGGGCGGCGGTCGCCGCCGTGGGCGCGCCGAGGCCGATCGCCAGCGAAGCGACCAGTGCAAGCGCGAAAGTCAGGCGGCGGGCGAGCTCGAACATGCGGCGTCCGTCGAAAAAGACACAATGATTACAGGGCGGCCCCGAAGCTGCTCTGCGGCATCCAACTAGGATGCATTGTATCGTCTTTCGCCAAAGTAAACACCTGTTGAGCGAATTCGCCGCAGGGCGAGGCCAGCGACGGGAGAGTGGATTGTGCGCCGCAAACACGTCATGTTGCAGTGCACAAAAATTCGTTGACTGCTGCACTGCAACATGAGACATGGAGTTCGTCAGCGGCGACTCAGCGTCTCCGCCGAACCCAAATTCCAGGTCCTCCCCGACCGCACAGGAGATTTCACCATGGCCACCGGCGCCGAAACCCTCAAGACCACGGTCGAGCAGTTCGCGACCGCTGGTAACCAGGCCTTCAAGGACAACGTCGAAAAGTCCCTGGCGACCCTCAACGAAGCCAACGCCTACTCCAAGAAGAATCTGGAAGCCGTCGTGGCTTCGGTCACGGCCGCCACCAAGGGCGCGGAAGTCCTGGGCGCCCAGGCGATGGCCTTCTCCAAGAAGAACATCGAAGACCAGGTCACGGCCGCCAAGGCCCTGGCCGGCGCCAAGAGCGTTCAGGAAGCCGTTGAGCTCCAGACCGCCTGGATGAAGACCTCGCTCGAAGGCTACATGGCCGAATTCACCAAGTGGGGCGAAACCGTCGCCGCGTCCGTCAAGGACTCCGTGAAGCCGCTGAACGAACGCGTCACCGCGACCGTCGAGAAGCTGCAAGCCGCGAAGTAAGAGCTTGAGCCCCGGCTGAGCGTCCTCCCCCCAGTAGGCTCGCCAGGTTCAAGTTCGCGTGAAGGCCCGGGTCGGAAACGACCCGGGCCTTTTTCGTCGCCTTCCGCCGGCCCGCCGGGCGCGCTAGCTTGGGGCATGTCGACAGTCACCCTCCGTCTCGCCGCCGCGGGAATCGCGCTTCCCGATCCCGTCGCCCCGATCGCCAACTACGTGCCGTTCGTCCGGACGGGTAATCTCGTCCACATCTCCGGACAGGTGTCGCTGGACGCCGCCGGGGGGATCACCGGCATCGTCGGGGTCGATGTCGACAAGGAGACGGCCGTCCGCGCCGCCCGGCTGTGCGGGATCAACCTGCTGGCCCAGATGCGCGCCGCCTGCGACGGCGACCTCGACCGGGTGGTCCGGGTGATCAAGCTGGGCGGCTTCGTCCAGGCCGGTCCGGACTTCTATGACATCCCCGCGGTGATCAACGGCTGCTCCGACGTGATGGTCGAAGCCTTCGGCGAGGCCGGACGCCACGCCCGTTCGGCGGTCGGCGTCTACCGTCTGCCGCGCAACTTCGCCGTCGAGGTCGACGCCGTGGTGGAGGTCGCCCGATGAAAGCCAAGGCCCGTCCCGAGCCCAGCGCGTTTGGCGAAGCCTGGGAACTGCTGTTCGATCCGCCTGTGGCTCACCGTGGCCTGTGGTCGCCGGGCGGGGCGCCGGAGAACTCCCTGGCCGCCTTCCAGGCCGCCTGCGCGGCCGGCTACGGCATCGAGCTGGACGTGCAGATCACCGCCGACGGCGAGGCGGTGGTGTTCCATGACTACAAGCTGGACCGGCTGACCGACGTCGAGGGCAAGCTGTCGGACCGCTCGCTGGCCGACCTGCGCGCGCTGCGGCTGTCGGGAACGGACGAGATTATCCCAACGCTGGCCGAAGTCCTGGTGGAGGTCGGCCACCGTGCGCTGGTCCATATCGAGCTGAAGACCCCCTTCGGCGAGGTCGGCCCGCTGGAAAAGCGCGTCAGCGAGGTCCTGCTGGACCACAACGGCCCGACCTGCGTGATCGGCTTCAACCCCTATAGCCACGCCTGGTTCGCCGATCACCATCCGCAGATCCTGCGCGGCCTGGACAGCTACGACTGGAAGGACGGGGCGGCCTCCAAGCTGACGCCCGAAATCCGCAAGTCGTTTGCCAACCTTGAGCATGTGGATATCGCCCGGCCCGACTTCCTGGCCCTGGACGTCAAGATGCTGCCCTCGCCGCGGGCGGAGCTGTTCCGCGCCAAGGGCATGCCGGTCATCGCCTGGACGGTCCGCGAGCCCGAGGAATGGGATCGGCTGAAGGACCACTGCGACAACCTGATCTTCGAGGGCTTCGCGGCGTGAGTCTGAAGCCGGCGGTCGCCATTCACCGCCGTATCAGCGAGATCGGCCGCCAGGCCTGGGACGCCTGCGCCGGGCCGGACAATCCGTTCGTCGCCTTCGACTTCCTCGACGCCCTGGAGCAAACCGGCTCGGTCGGCGACCGGACCGGCTGGGCTCCGCACCACCTGACCGTCGATGACGACGAGGGCCGGGTGGCGGCGGCCATGCCGCTCTATCTGAAGACCCACAGCCAAGGGGAATACGTCTTCGACTGGTCCTGGGCCGATGCCTACGAGAAGGCCGGCGGGCAATACTATCCCAAGCTCCAGTGCGCCTCGCCCTTCTCGCCAGTGACCGGGCCGCGGCTGCTGGTGCGGCCGGATGTGGACCCGGACGAGGGACGGCGGATGCTCCTGGGCGGCGCCCTGACCCTGTGCGAGCGGTTGGGCGCCTCCAGCCTGCACGTGACCTTCCCGCACGAGGAAGACTGGCGGTTCCTCGGCGACGCCGGCCTGCTGCAGCGGCAGGACCAGCAGTACCACTGGTTCAACAACGGCTACACCGACTTCGACGCCTTCCTGGCGGCCCTGTCATCCGGCCGGCGCAAGACGGTCAGGCGCGAGCGGCGGCTGGCCCAGGAGGCGGTGGACGAGATCGTCGCCCTGACCGGCGCCGACCTGACCGAGGCGCACTGGGACGCCTTCTACGGCTTCTACATGGATACCGGCGGCCGCAAGTGGGGCCTACCCTATCTCAACCGCGCCTTCTTCTCGCTGCTGGGCGAGCGGATGGCCGACAAGGTCATGCTGATCATGGCCCGGAAGGACGGGCGCTGGGTCGCCGGGGCGCTGAACCTGATCGGCGGCGACTGCCTGATCGGCCGCAACTGGGGCTGCGTCGAGGACATCCCCTTCCTGCATTTCGAGCTCTGCTACTACCAGGCCATCGAGCACGCGATCCGGCTGGGCCTGCCGCGTGTCGAGGCCGGCGCCCAGGGCCAGCACAAGATCGCCCGCGGCTATCTGCCGGCCGCCGTCTACTCCGCCCACTGGATCGCCGACCCGGCCCTGCGCGAGCCGGTGCGCCGCTATCTCGACCAGGAGCGGGCCGCGATCCGCCAGGAGATGGACTGGCTGGCGGAAGAGTATTCGCCGTTCAAGGCAGGCGCTTGAAGGGACTGGACTAGCTGTCCCTCGGGACTGCTTGTCCTGTCCCCGCAGCCTCGTCACCCCCCGACGCTGCACTCCGCGCCTTCGCTGTCGAGGAAGCGGGCGATCTTTGCGCCGTGCTGGTCGCGGGGCGGGTCGGTGAAGGTGACGCCCAGCTGGTCCCGGGCGGCGTAGAAGGCCTCCAGGTCGTCGCTGTGATAGCCGATCTGCGCCCCGCCGGCCGGTTTGTCCGGCGAGGCGATGTGCAGGGCCAGGGTCACGCCGCCGCCGTCGAACTCGGTCCAGTGGGACGAGGCGAACCGCATCGAAAGGCCGAGCCGGTCACGGTGGAAAGCCACGGCGGCGTCCATGTCGGCGACGTATTTGATGACGTACCGGATCTTCATGCCAGCCTCCCCAGGCGGTCAGGAATTGTTGAAGGCGGTCTTGAGCAGGGCCTTCAGCGTCGCGTCCACGTCGGCCGGCGAGTCCAGGGTGATCGCGGCCTTGAGTCGCTCGGACCAGCCCTCGTTCTTCGGCGGGGTCAGACGGGGGTCGGCGTCGGGCGTCACGCACAGGCCAAGCCGCGCCTTGCCGCCTTTGATCGGGCGCACCGAGGCGAACTGGAAATTCCGCGACCAGGCCGAGAACCCCTTGCGCTGGCCGGTGACCAGACCGGGGAAGCCGGCAACCGCCGCCTCCACCGCCTCGAAGATGGCCGTCGACGCGGGGTCCTTCCACAGGGCCGCGCGCAGGGCGTCGGCGTCGTCCCAGCCAATTTCGGGCGGAAACGCCTCGGACAGGATGTGGGCGATGCGGTTGACCCCAAGGCCATGGTGCTCGCGCAGCCACTCGACCCGCTTGCGCGGCGTGGTCTCGGGACAGGTCCTGGCGATGGCGACCCATTCGGCGAGGGTCTTGCCGGTGTCGCGCTCCAGGCTGGCCTGCACCGAGGCGAACCATTTCTTCTGCCGTTCGGTCAGGTTCTCGCCGCCGTGGCCCCCGGACGTGGCGCCCATCGTTTTGCGCTCTCCGCTGCGTTTGATAGGACAATACCCATTCAAGGGAGTGCTTCAATGAGCCTCGACGGCGCCTACGACGACGGCAACATCTTCGCGAAGATCGTTCGGGGCGAGATTCCCAGCGTGACGGTGTGGGAGGACGATCAGGTCCTGGCCTTCATGGACGTGTTTCCCCAGTCGAAAGGCCATGTGCTGGTCATCTCAAAGACCTCGAAGGCCCGCAACCTGCTGGACGCGGAGGCCAAGACCCTCGGCCGGCTGATCGGGGCGGTGCAGAAGACGGCCCGGGCTGTCCGCGCCGCCCTCAAGCCCGATGGCCTGGTGGTCACCCAGTTCAATGGCGCCCCGGCCGGCCAGACCGTCTTTCACCTTCATTTTCACATCATTCCGCGCTGGGATGGCGTTCCGCTCGGGCGCCATGGCGAAGGCATGGCCGATACCGACGCGTTGAAGGCCCTGGCGGCCCAGATCGCCGACCGCCTGGAGCGCTGACATGAAGCCGATCACGGGTCTGGTCGCCCTGGCCCTCGTCACCCTGGCGCCCGCCGGCGCCGCGCTGGCGATCGACTATCGAGTGGCGGCGGAGACCAATACGGGCCTTGGTCTGGTCGATGCCGACGCGGTCGAGGTGGTCGGCTCCAGCCGACGCATCAAGCTGACCGTGATCTTCCCGCAGGCCCACGGAGAACCCGCCGAGGTCGGGGTGGCGTCGGTGTTGGTCGATTGCGACCGGGCCCGCTACCGCATGGAATCGATGATCGGCTATGACGTGAACCTGAAGGAAAAGACTCGCGACGCGGCGGGCTCGGAATGGGTCGATGCGGAGGAGGGGACGCCGTTCTTTCCCGCCTCCGACTTCGCCTGCCGCGGAATCGCCCTGCCGAGAGCGGAGAGTCAGGATCTGAAGACTATCGTAGACAGATTTCTGCGTCGCGCCGCCGGCGGGCGCGTCGACTAACGCCGGCCCCGAGCCGCAGGAGTAGCTTCACATGATCGTTCCCATCGCCCTGGTGGCCGCCGCCCTCGCCACCGCGCCCGTCGCTGCTCTGGCGGAAGACTACAGGGTCATGGGCGAGGACGAGCGGGCCATCAGTCTCATCGAATCGACAATCAGGACCGACTCCGACGGGCACAGGGAAACGGTCTACTACTTCGGCTTCTCCGAACCGATCAGCGGCCCCGGCGGAACCCAGGTGGTCAGCGGGACGATCCTCTTCGACTGCGCCGGGGCCCGATACAAGGTCGGTGCGACGGCCATCTTCAAGGCGGATATGACCCTCGTTGAGCGCCACGAACCGCGCTTCGCCTGGCGGGAGATTGTCGCGGAATCGCCGTTCAGCCGGGCCAGAGACTATGCCTGCAAGGGGACGCCCTTGCCGAAGGCGGACAGCGGCGACATCAAGTCCATTCTCGTCGGCTATCTCGCCCGTCGCGCGGCCGTCGCGCCGCCCACGCCGGAACCCACGCCTGCGCCCGAGGCCGCGCCGCCGCCCGCGCCCGAGCCGACACCGGCCCCCGAGGTTCCGGCCGACCCGACACGCTAGGAGCATTTTCCGATCCAATTGGATCGGTGAAATGCTCTAGTCCTTTGTCTTGACGCATTTTCTGGCGGCGAACCGGCATCCACTTCGCCGGAAAACGCTCTAGGCCCGCAGGGTGCGCAGCGCCGCGACCAGGTAGAGGATGGCCAGAATGGCGATCATCACCAGGGGCGGCGGAATGCGGAACATCGCGTAGACCACCGTCAGGGCGCCCATGGTTCCCGCCGAGATCATGGCGATCCGCGACAGAGTGCGCGGACTGGCGTCGCGATCTCCGGCGAACGACAGTCCCAGCACCGCGAAGGCGACCAGGAACAGGCTCATGGTCAGCGACAGCGCCGTGTAAATGTCCAACATCGACGGAGCCATCCCAAGGCCCAGCGGCCTCTGGTAGCCGCGCAGTGTCTCGACCATGGCGATCAATCCGGCGTCATTGGCCGGGGGCGGAGCGAAGGTCGCAATCGTATGCATGGCCGCCACCAGCAGGGTGGCGATGGCGGCGACGGTCAGCGACCGGCGCCCTTTGCTGAAGATGACCATGAAGGTCCTCCATTCACGTAACAGGCGAGCAGGGTCGCCGCTCGGCTGGCCAGGTTCAAGTCCGCGCCTGGACTCGTCCAGGTCCGCCGCTGGGACCGACCGCGCCTGTCACTGGTTCAAGGATGGCTTCGGCCCTGGCGAACAGGGCCGGGTCGATGGTCAGGTCCACGGCCGCGGCGTTGTCGTCCAGCTGGCCGGGACGACTGGCTCCAACGATCGCCGAGGCGACGTTGGGTTCGCGCAGGACCCAGGCGAGGGCGAACTGGGCCAGGGTGCAGCCGGCCTCGGCGGCGATCGGCTGGAGCCGCTGAACGGCCTCGAGGATTTCCGGCGCCATCAGCCGGCCGATGGCGTGGCCCATGCTGTCGCTGGCGGCGCGGGAGTCCTGCGGCGGTGGCTCGCCGGGCCGGTATTTTCCGGTCAACACGCCCTGGGCCAGGGGCGACCAGACGATCTGCGAGATGCCGTTGGCGGCGCACAGCGGGATGACCTTCGCTTCCGGCCGACGCCAGAGCATCGAATACTGCGGCTGGCTGGAGACGAATTTCTCGACGCCGGGCATGGCCAGGGCGGCGGCGATCTGGTCCGGCGACCATTCGGAGAAGCCGACATAGCGGACCTTGCCGGCCTGAACGATCTCGGTCAGGGCCCGCATGGTTTCTTCCAGTGGCGTATCGGGGTCGTAGCGGTGGCACTGGTAGAGATCGACGTAGTCGGTGCGCAACCGGGTCAGCGAGGCGTCGATCTGCTTGAACACCTGCGCCCGCGAGAGGCCCCGGTCGGTGTCGCTCATCGGCCCCATCAGCTTGGTGGCGAGGACGTAGCTGTCGCGCGGCCGGCGCGCGAGGGCTTCGCCCAGCACCTCCTCCGCCGCGCCGCGGCCGTAGACGTTGGCCGTGTCGATGAAGGTGATGCCCAGGTCGAAGGCCCGATCGACACAGGCGATGGCGTTGTCCCGCTCGACCCCGATACCGTAGGTCAGCCATGAGCCGAGGGAGATCTCGGACACCATCAGGTCGCTGCTGCCGAGTTGGCGGTACTTCATGGATGTCTCCGGAGGGTCAGCGTCTGGCCGCCACGAGCAAGGGGCCGGCGGTCATCAGACCACGCCTCGGCCTTGCTGTCGCGGGGATCGCGGTCAGGCGACCCTGGCGACGTCCCGCGGCGACAGATGCAGGATCGCCTTGTGCAGCAACTCTTCCTGCCGGATCGGCTTGGAGATGTGGTCGGTCATGCCGGCGGCCAGGCAGCGATCGATGTCTTCCGGCATGGCCGCCGCCGTCATGGCGATGATCGGCACGGCTCCGGTTTCGCCCCCAAGGGCGCGGATGGCCCGACTGGCCGTCAGGCCGTCCATGACCGGCATGTGCAGGTCCATGAACACGAGGTCGAAGGCGCCGGCCCGAACCGCCTCGACCGCCTGGGCGCCGTTGTCGGCCGTCGCCACCTCGAAGCCGGCGGACTCCAGCATCAGGGAGGCCACCTGACGGTTGACCGCATGATCGTCGACGACCAGCGCCCGGGCCGCGTGCGCGGGCTCGACATCGGCATCATCGGGGGAAGGCGACGCGACCGCATCCGGCGCCCGCTGCAGCACCAGCGAGAACCAGAAGGTCGAGCCTTCACCCTCTTGGCTGCGCACGCCGATGATCCCGCCCATGCGCTGGATCAGCGACTGCGATATCGCCAGGCCCAGGCCCGCGCCGGCGAAGCTGCGCCGGTCTGAGACGTCCACCTGGGTAAAGGGGTTGAACAGAAGGTCCAGCTTGTCGGCCGGGATGCCGATGCCCGTGTCCTGGACCGTCAGGACGATGTCATCGGCGCCGGAGTCGCCGACCGGCCGGGCGCTGGCGGAAAGGGTGATCCTGCCCTGCTCGGTGAACTTGGCGGCGTTGCCGAGCAGGTTCATCAGCACCTGGGTCAGGCGACGCTCATCGCCGCGGTAGGTCGCGCGCTCGGGAACATCGTTGTCCAGCACCAGTTCGATCTGGCGGCCCATCAGCATCGGTCGCACGATCTCGCAGGATCGGGAGAGGACGTCGGCCAGCCGGAAGGGAGCATCGGCGAGTTGCAGCCCGCCGGACTCGTTGCGCGAATAGTCGAGCACGTCGCTGATCAGGCCCAGCAGCACCTCGCTGGAACTTCCGATGGTGCGGACCTGGTCGCGGGCGTCCGCCGGCAGGTCGTCCCGGGCGCCGAGCAACTGGGCGTAGCCGGCGATGCCATTCAGCGGCGTGCGCATCTCGTGGCTCATTACCGCCAGGAATCGGCCCTTGGCGCCGGCCGCCTCAAGGGCCGCCTGGCGCGTTTCGCGCGCGACGGTCAGGGCCCGCTTGACGGCTGTCTGGGCGCGGCCGCGCTCGGACAACACGCTGATCAGCACCAGGGCGCAGAACTGCAGGGTGGCGAGGTACAGCTGCAGCATCAGGATGCGCCGGCTCATGTCGGGGACATCCGCGGCGATTGGCCCGTGACCCAGCACCGTCATCGCCGCCGCGACGGTGGCGTAGGCCAGGATGGCCAGCAGCGCGAACGGCGGGCTCAGACGAAGCACCAGCAGCAGGCCGACGGGGAAGAAAAGGTAGAGGTGGGGGGCGCCGCCCGTCCCGAAGATGAACGCCGCCGTCGCCATCGCCACGGCCAGCCAGGCGAACCGCTCCCAGCGGCCAGCGCCGCTGGCCTGATCGAAACGGCGGAAGCGGGCCAGAAGCAGCACCGCCGGAGCGCCGATCATCATGCCCAGAAAGTCGCCGCCGACCCAAACCGGCCAGAGTTCACCGAACGAATTGGCGAACAGAAGGGCGGACAGGCCGGCGCCCAGGGTGCCCACGGCGAACGTCGCCGGCAGGACGGCGGCCAGCATCACCTTGCGGAAGCGCTTGAGGCTGGTCATGTCCAGCGCCGCGCCGCCCACGCGACGGATCAGCACCGCGGCGGAGACCGATTCCAGCAGGTCGCAACCGGCGATCAGCAGGGCCTGGCTTGGCGGGCTGCCGCTGATCGCGGCGCCGAGGAAGTCGGTGATGGTGCAGAGGATGGCCAGCTGGATCGCCGGACCGCGCGGCAAGAGCAGCAATGAGGCGGCCAGCAGGCCATTGTTGATCCAGAGAACGGCCAGGCCGCCCGAACCCACCGTCATGGCGTAGGCGACAGCCGTCGAGGCCACGTAGGCCGCCAGCAGCGCCGCCGGCAGAAGAAGGCCGCGTTGTGTCTGGGACGGACGGAAGAGAGTCACGTGCGACACCTTCAATGGCGACATTAGTCGCCATCGTCAGCGCACGCCCGCTTAGATGCGGTTTACCCGTTTTGGTTACGGTCCGCGGCTAATCCGCCAGGACCGGTTCCTCGATCTCCGGTTCGCCCGGCTGCCGCGGCTTCTCGTCAATCTCGAACTCGAAGGCGATCTTGCCGTCCCGGAGCACGACCTTGACGTGGCCGCCCTTGGCCAGCTTGCCGAACAGGATGTCATCGGCCAGCGGCTTCTTGATGTGCTCCTGGATGACCCGGGCCAGCGGCCGGGCGCCGTAGAGCTCGTCGAAGCCGTTCTTGGCCAGCCAGTCGGCCGCCTCGTCGCTGGTCTCGATGGTCACATTGCGGTCCGCCAGCTGCGCTTCCAGCTGCAGGACGAACTTCTGCACCACCTGGCGGATGATCTCCTGGGTCAGCGGCTTGAAGGCCACCACCGCGTCCAGGCGGTTGCGGAACTCCGGGGTGAAGATGCGCTTGATCGCCTCTTCGGATTCCCCGTCCGCCTTGCCCCGCCCGAAGCCGATGGTCTGGCGCTGGGCGTCGGCGGCGCCGGCGTTGGTGGTCATGATCAGGACCACGTTGCGGAAATCGACCTTCTTGCCATTGGAGTCGGTCAGCTGACCGTGGTCCATGACCTGCAGCAGGATGTTGTAGACGTCAGCGTGCGCCTTCTCGATCTCGTCGAGCAGGACCACCGCGTGCGGGTGCTGGTCGACCGCGTCGGTCAGCTGGCCGCCCTGGTCATAGCCGACATAGCCCGGAGGCGCGCCGATCAGGCGGCTGACCGTGTGGCGCTCCATGTACTCGCTCATGTCGAAGCGCAGCAGCTCGATGCCCAGGGTCGAGGCCAGCTGGCGGGCGGCTTCGGTCTTGCCCACGCCGGTCGGACCGCTGAACAGGTAGCAGCCGATCGGCTTCTGCGGATCGCGCAGGCCCGCGCGCGCCATCTTCATGGCGCTGGACAGCTGGACGATGGCTTCGGGCTGGCCGAACACGCTGCGCTGCAGATCGCTTTCCAGTTCCTTGAGCGCCTCGGTGTCCGACTTGCTGACCGACTTGGGCGGGATGCGGGCGATCTTGGCGACGACGGCCTCGATCTCCTTCACGCCGATGGTCTTCTTGCGCTTGCCCTCGGGCAGCAGCATCTGGCCCGCGCCCGCCTCGTCGATCACGTCGATGGCGCTATCGGGCAGCTTGTAGTCGCGCAGGTGACGCGCGGCGAGCTTCGCGGCTGCCTCCAGCGCCTCATCGGCGTAGCGCACCTGGTGGTGCGCCTCGTAGCGCGCGCGGAGCCCCTGCAGGATCTTGACGGTCTCCTCGATCGACGGCTCGTCGATGGCGATCTTCTGCAGCCGCCGCGCCAGCGCCCGATCCTTCTCGATGTACTTGAACTCCTCGAAAGGCGTCGATCCGACGACGCGCAGCTCGCCGGCGGAGAGGACGGGCTTGGTGAGCGTGGCGAGATCGAGCGTGCCGCCGGTCGTGGCGCCCGCGCCCACGGTCGAGTGGATCTCGTCGATGAACAGGATCGGCAGCGTCTTCTTCGCGAGCGCGTTGATGACGGCCTTGAAACGCTCCTCGAAGTCGCCGCGGAACCGCGTGCCGGCGAGCAGGGCCGCCGTGTCGAGCGCGTAGATCTCGGCGCCCTTCAGCACGTCCGGCACATCCTCGTCCAGCAGCCGCTGCGCGAGACCTTCGGCGAGCGCGGTCTTGCCGACGCCGGCGTCGCCCACGAAGACCGGGTTGTTCTTGCGCCGGCGGCAGAGCACTTCGAGCGTGCGCTTCAGCTCCGACGTCCGCCCGATGAGCGGATCGAGCTTGCCGGCCCGCGCGCGCTCGGTGAGGTTCGCGGCATAGGCCGCGAGCGGATCGCGCGACGGCGCCGGACCTTCACGCCCCGCGGGCCCCGGCGCCGGTCGCTCCTCACCCTCGTCCTCCTCGTCCGGCTTCGGCGCCATCGGCACTTTGGCGATGCCGTGCGAGATGAAGTTCAGGATGTCGAGCCGCGAGATGCCCTGCGACTCGAGGAGCTGCGCGGCGTACGACTTCGGCTGCTGCAGCATCGCCGCGAGCACGTCGCCCGCCTGCACTTCCTGGCGACCCGCGCTCTGCACGTGCAGCACGGCGGCCTGGAGGACGCGGCGGAAGGCGAGCGTCTGCTCGGGCTCGCGCTGGCGGCCGCGCGGGAACTGCTCGACCGAGCGCTGCAGGAAGGCGTCGAGCTCCTGCCTGAGCCGCGGCAGATCGGCACCGCACGCGGCGAGGATCCGCTCGCCGTCTGGATCGTGCGCCAGTGCGTACAGGAGGTGCTCGAGCGTCAGGTGGGTGTGCCGCCGGCTCGTCGCCTCGCGATACGCGATCGTCAGGATGATTTCGAGCGCCGCGCTGAACACTACGCCTTCTCCATCGTCGCCTGAAGCGGGAAACCGGCGGCCCGGGCGCTGTCCACGACCGTGGTGACCTTGGTCTCGGCGACCTCGTAGGGGTAATGGCCGGCGATGCCGCGATCCTGCGTGTGCACCAGCATCATGATGCGATACGCTTCGGCCGGGCTCTTGTGGAACACCTCTTCGAGGACGTGGATGACGAAGTCCATCGTCGTGTAATCGTCGTTGAGCAGGACGACCCGGTACAGGTCGGGCTCCTGCGTCTTGCGCTCGGTGCGCTCGACGGTTTCCGTGCCACCCCGGTGCTGGTCTTCGCTCATAGAGGCGGGGCCCCCCCGACTACGCTCTTCGAGCTTCGTCGAGGCTCGCCGTAGCCTTGGCGGAGGCGGCTGCACCCCGCCAAGCGCCTCCGCTCGCGGGGTCCCTGCGCCCCGCTCCGCTCCGGCGCGCTCGCTCCTCTACTATAGCAAGCCCGGCGGGCCGCGGCTGGAGGTGACGGGCGACTGACGAGCGGTTCGTGTGTATGATCTGGGGGCTCGGCGCTGCGGGCTAGAGGCTGGATGGTACAGCGCGCCGGGAACCAGCCCCCAGCCCCCAGTCCCCAGCCTCGACAGTTCTCGTTCCTCGTTCCTCATTCCTGCATATGCCTCCTCTCGCGTCCGGCCTCGACTACGTCGATGTCAGATTCATGGGTTTCCCGGAAATCATCGCAACCGCCGTCCTGCACAGCCCTGGTGGCGTTGCGCTCGTCGATCCCGGACCCTCGTCTGCGCTCCCGAACCTGAGAACGGCGCTGTCCGGGAAAGGCATCCACCCGCGCGACATCCGGGCGATCGTCTTGACGCACATCCACCTCGATCACGCGGGCGCGACCGGCACGCTCGTCCGCGAGCTGGGCGACGTGACGGTGTACGTGCACGAGCGCGGCGCGACGCACATGATCGATCCGACGCGGCTGCTCGACAGCGCGAACCGGCTCTACGGCGCCGACATGGATCGGCTGTGGGGCGAGTTCCTGGCGGTGCCCGCCGGCAACGTCCGCGCGCTGAAGGGCGGGGAGACCATCGAGGTGGGCGGCCGACGACTCGACGTGACGTACACGCCCGGGCACGCGTCGCACCACGTGTGTTACTTCGATCGCGCAAGCGGCGTGGCGTTCACCGGCGACGTGACCGGCATCCGGCGCGGCAGTGGACGCTACGTCATGCCGCCGACGCCGCCGCCCGACATCGATCTCGAGCGGTGGCAGGAGAGCCTCGATCGCGTGCTCGCCTGGTCACCCGACACGCTGTTCATCACGCACTTCGGCCCATGGCGGGGCGTCGCCGCGCACGTCCAGGACATGCGCGAGCGGCTGCGCGACTGGGGCCAGAAGTCGCGGGCGCTCGTCGAGCGGAGCGACCTGAGCGAAGAGCGGCGGATGGCAGAGTTTCAGCGGCAGATCGTCCAGGATCTACGCCGCACGATGCCCGAGTCCGAGGTGGAGTTCTACGAGCGCGCGGGACGATCGGACTACTCATGGCAGGGGCTGGCGAGGTATTGGAGAAAAAAGATCAGTAACGAGTAACGGGTAACGGGTAACGGGTAACGAGGAACGAGGAACGAGGAACGAGGCAGCGATGAAGACCACAGTGGACATTCGGGGGGTGGCCCAGCGGGCCGAGGTGTCGATTGCCACGGTGTCCCGCTACCTGAACAAGCGACGGGTGAGTCCGGCGGCAGAACTGCGCATCCTGTCGGCCATCAAGGAACTGTCGTACTCGCC
>JACRBD010000186.1 GCA_016234625.1 Caulobacterales bacterium
CAGCCAGGCTGGCAGGTCGGCGACCAGGCTGGCCGAATCGGTGTTGGCGGTCAGCGTCACCGGCCCGGTGGCCAGCAACGGCAGCAGGGCGAACAGCGGGATGATCGACAGGTCCTGCAGCAGCAGCACCCCGAAGGCCGCGCGCCCGACCGGCCCCTGTCTCAGGCCCTTTTCGTCGAGGGTCTGCAGTACGATGGCGGTGGAGCTCATGGCCAGCACCAGCCCGGCCGCCAGGGCCGTGGGCCAGGCCAGCCCCAGCAGCATGGCCGCGCCGGCGATGGCCAGGGCCGTGGCGACCACCTGGGCGCCGCCGAGGCCGAAGATGGTCTTGCGCATCGACCATAACAGCGCCGGCCGCACTTCCAGGCCGATGAGGAACAGCAGGATGACGACGCCGAACTCGGCGAACTTCATCACGTCTTCCGGGTCGCCCGTCAGGTTCAGGGCGAACGGGCCGATCAGCGCCCCGGCGATCAGGTAGCCGAGCACCGAACCCAGGCCGAGCTTCTTGGCCACGGCCACGGTGACCACCCCGGCGGCCAGGTAGACCAGCGCCTGGGTGAGGACGTCGCCGTGCATCAGACGGCCTCCCGGGCGGCGGCAGCCAGGCCTTCCAGGCGCTGGCGATAGCGATCGGCCTCGCCCTGGATGAGGATGTCATCCTTCAGGCGCGCGCCGTGGACGATGAAGGGGTTCTCCCAGGTCATGCCGCAGAGGGCCGCGGTCTGCTCCAGCGGACGGAGGAACTCCTCCATGGTGAAGCGGTTGGCGCCCTTCTGGTGATAGGCCTGCGCCGGGCCGCCGGTGGTGCAGGCGACGAACAGCTGCTTGCCCTTCAGCCGGTCGCCGCCCTTGCCGTAGGCGAAGCCGTGCAGCCAGACCAGGTCCAGCCATTCCTTCAGCAGGGCCGGCGTCGAGTACCAGTAGAAGGGGAACTGCAGGGCGATGACCTGATGGGCCAGCAGCTTCTGCTGCTCGGCCTCAACGTCGATGACGAAGTCCGGATAGACCTCGTAGAGGTCATGAAACGTCACGCCGCTGGCCTGCCGCCCCGCCTCCGCCAGCACCGCGTTGGCGCGAGATCGTTCCAGCGCCGGGTGGGCGAACACCAGCAGCACCGAGGGTTCGCGCCCTTCAGGCTCCATGATAGCGTTCTCCAACGGATTTCATTTTATTCATCAAGGCTTGAATTTCTCGCCGGATCAGGCGAGACGAGCCGACCTTTTCAAGCGGAGCGATCATGGCGGACAAGGTTCGCGAGAACGCCGTCGAGGCCCTGTCAGGGCTTCTGTTTGACGGCATGACCATCATGGCCGGAGGCTTCGGCCTGTGCGGCATTCCCGAGAACCTGATCGCGGCCATCCGCGAGAGCGGGGTCAAGGACCTCACCGTGGTCTCCAACAACTGCGGCATCGACGGGTTTGGCCTGGGCATCCTGCTCGAGAACCGACAGATCAAAAAGATGATCAGCTCCTATGTGGGTGAGAACAAGCTGTTCGAACAGCTCTACCTCTCCGGCGAGCTGGAGCTGGAGTTCAATCCGCAGGGCACCCTGGCCGAGCGCATCCGCGCCGGCGGGGCGGGCATCCCGGCCTTCTTCACCAGGACGGGCGTCGGCACCCTGGTGGCCGAGGGCAAGGAGGTGCGCGAGTTCGACGGCGAGCTCTATGTCATGGAGCGGGGCCTTGTCGCCGACCTGTCGATCGTCAAGGCCTGGAAGGCCGACGCCGAGGGCAACCAGGTGTTCCGCAAGACGGCCCGCAACTACAACCCGATGATGGCCACCGCCGGCAAGGCGACCGTGGTCGAGGTCGAGCAGCTGGCCGCCATCGGCGACCTGGACAAGGACAACATCCACACCCCGGGCATCTTCGTTGATCGCATCGTCAAGGGCGCCGTGTACGAGAAGCGTATCGAGCGCGTCACGACCCGTACCAAGGAAGCCGCCTGATGGCCTGGACCCGCGAGGACATGGCCGCCCGCGCGGCCCGCGAGCTGCGCGACGGCTTCTACGTCAACCTCGGCATCGGCATTCCCACCCTGGTGGCCAACTACATCCCCGAAGGGATGCATGTGACGCTGCAGAGCGAGAACGGCATGCTGGGCATGGGCCCCTTCCCCTACGAGGGCGAAGAGGACGCCGACCTGATCAACGCCGGCAAGCAGACGATCACCGAGCTGGACTCCAGCTCCTATTTTTCGTCCGCCGACAGTTTCGCCATGATCCGTGGGGGTCATATCGCCCTGTCGATCCTGGGCGGCATGCAGGTGGCCGAGAACGGCGACCTGGCCAACTGGATGGTGCCCGGCAAGATGGTCAAGGGCATGGGCGGGGCCATGGACCTGGTCGCCGGCGTCAAACGGGTGGTGGTGGTCATGGACCATTGCGAGAAGACCGGCGCGCCCAAGCTGCTCCACCGCTGCAACCTGCCGCTCACCGGCGCTGGCGTGGTTGATCTGCTGATCACCGAGCTGGGCGTGTTCGAGATCAACCGCGGCAAGACGCCGGTGCGGCTGATCGAACTGGCCCCCGGCGTGACCGTGGACGAGGTGAAGAGCAAGACCGAGGCGGCGTTCGAGGTCGCGGTCTAGACGGCGGGACGAATTCGTAAACGGTCACCGAATTCCCGCGTCAGTCCCGATCCTTCACCGGCGCGAAGCCCTCGCCGATGATCAGGGTCTCGCGGCGCAGGCAGCGGTGTTCGTACTTCTTCTGATTGTCCGCATACCGCACGGCGCATTTCATCCCGAGAATCTGGCGCAGGATGGTCACCGTCTCCGCGGTGGCGAAATCGGCCTTGATGCGGTCGGCCTGCAGGCCTTCGAGACTGACCACCAGCACGCGGCGGCCCAGCGCCGGCGTCAGCGGGGCCGTCGCCTCGGCCTGGTTGCCGGCGTGGCTCTTGCGTAGCCAGATGGTCAGGGGCGGGGTGTCTGGCGCGCCGATATAGTCGCGGCCGTAGTAGGAAAGGGCGTTGAACAGGAAGCGGTCATCGACGGCGATCGCCGACAGGCCGCCGCTGATCTGCTCCAGCCGCGCCCGCTGCGTGACCTGCTCGGCCATCTGTTCCCAGCCGCGGGCGCGCTTGATGGCGTTCGACTGGCCCGTTCCGTCCATCAGCGCCGGATTGGCTGTCGCCAACAACATGAACAGCGCCAGGCCTACCTGCAGGACGAGAAGCCCGCCCGCCAGCCAGCGCGCGGCGACCAGGCCGGCGGCCCGGGCGGAGAAGGTCCCCGTCGGCCAGGGTTGCGCCAGGCGCGCCCAGCGCATCAGCAGGGCGGCGGCCAGCACCGCGCCGCCGACATAGGCGCTGGCCGCCCAGTTGTCGTTGGCGCGAGACAGCAGCGCGCCGACGGTCACCACCACCAGCGGCGGCAGGGCGAAGCACAGCAGCAGGAGATCCTGCGGCCACAGCCTGCGCCGCAAGGTCAGCACCAGCCCGCCGCCGATCAGGGCGCCGAACGGGACCGGGCCGAACACACCGAACTGGCCGCCGATGAAGCTCAGCATCTCGTCCGGATTGAACAGTTTGCCGCCCAGATTGGCGTTGGCCGCCGTGTGGCCGAGGGTGGCGAACTGGTGGTTGGCGTTCCAGATCACGTTGGGGGCCAGCACCAGGGCGAAGGCCGCGATGGCCAGGGCGGCGGTCTTCAGCGACCAGGCGGTCCGCGCCTCCTTCGACAGGGCCAGGTGCAGGCCGATGGCCACCACCGCATAGACCGCTGCGTATTTCGACAGCATGGCCAGGCCCAGCGCCGCGCCCAGGCCGGCGGCGGCGGGCAGCTTTCGCCCGTCCTCCTGGAGCGAGACATAGGCCAGCAGCGCCAGCGCCAGGAAGCAGAGCAGCGGGGCGTCGGTGGCCAGGATGAAGGACGACAGCGCCACGCCGGGCATCAGCATGTAGAGCGCCGCGGCCGCGACGCCTGTCCAGTCGTCGTACAGCCGCCGGCCGGCGCCGAACAGGGCCAGGCCCGCCACGGCATGGAACAGCGGCGCCGAAAGCCTGACCCAGGCCTCGCCGTCGCCGCCAATGGCGGTCGTCAGCCATATCGCCCAGGCGATCATCGGCGGCTTGGAGAAATAGCCGAAGTCCAGGGTCCGTGACCAAAGCCAGTACTGCGCCTCCTCCGGGTTCAACTCCAGAGGCGTGGCGAAAATGGCGCTCAGCCGTAGCAGGGTGAGCACAAGCACCAGCGCCACGGCGGCCCGCATCGGAAGCCAGGCATTGGCGGCGGATGGCGGCGGCGTGGGCGTTTGACGGGTCATGAGCGGGCGGGACGCTGACCTGCGTCCGGGGGTGTGTAAAGGCGATCCATGCCCAAAGGTGTCGCAATCTTGCGACAAAGCGCCCCAAAAGAGGCGAGATTGTTAACGTCGCCTTGCTTCGACGCCCCGCCCCCTTAGACTGCGAAATCAGGCGTTGGGGACTCGTTCGGCACCGTCACCGTAGCTTCGCATTGGGGCGCTACTGCGGGTGATTGTTGTCCGAACCGGGTCCTTCCCAGGTTTCCAACCGGCGTCGGGATGAGAGGGGATACTCAAGATATGACCAAGAACAAGCTCGCCTTCGTGGCGACGACCGCGCTCGTTGGCAGCATGATGCTGGCCTCGACCGCCTATGCGCAATCCACCGGCACCACCGAAGTTGAAGCTGTCGTCATCACCGCGACCTCGGGCCAACCGAACATTGACGGCGTGATCAGCGCCGAAACGGCGCCCAAGGCCAAGGCCTCGATCGACCAGGAGTTCATCGCGACCCAGCCGACCGGTCAGACGATCCTCCAGACGCTGAACCTGACGCCGGGCCTGAACTTCACCAACAACGACCCGTACGGCTCCTCGGGCGGCAACGTCCGCATCCGCGGTTTCGACGGCCCGCGCATCTCGCTGACCTTCGATGGCATCCCGCTGAACGACACCGGCAACTACGCCATTTACACCAACCAGCAGCTCGACCCCGAGCTGATCTCCAAAGCCAGCGTCAACATGGGCACCACCGACGTGGACAGCCCGACGGCCTCGGCGACGGGCGGCACGATCAACTACACCAGCCGCAAGCCCTCCGGCGACATGGGCCTGATGCTCAACGGCGCTGTCGGCAGCTTCAACTACCGTCGTGTGTTCGGCCTGGTCGATACCGGCGAGATCGGCCCGTGGGGCACGACCGCCTACTTCGGCGCCTCGTATCAGAAGTACGACAAGTTCAAGGGCCCGGGTGATCTGGAGAAGTGGCAGATCAACGGCAAGGTCTACCAGCCGATCGGCGACAATGGCGACTTCATCTCGCTGGCCATCCACTACAACGAGAACCGCAACGACTTCTACCGCACCGCGTCGATGGCGACCTTCCTTCTGAACGGGATGGACTACGATAACAACCCGACCTACCTGCCGATCGTCTCGACGCCGGCGGCCCCGGGCGATGTCGATGCCGATCCGTCGGACAACTCGAACTTCTACGGCCTGCGGATCAACCCGTCGAACACTGGCAACATCCGTGAACAGGCCAAGTTCACCCTCACCGACACCCTGACCCTGACCCTAGACTCCGCCTTCCAGTACGTCCTGGCCAACGGCGGCGGCAGCACCACGGTCAGCGAAGTGGCGGCCGTGGGCGCCAACACCGTCGTCACCGGCACCACCGGCGGCGTGGCCTGCGCCGGCGGCGGATCGGGCTTCGACATGAACGGCGACGACGACTGCCGCGACACGTTCGTGCGCTTCTACTCGCCCAGCACCACCAACACCCGCCGCTACACGGTGGCCAGTTCGCTGATCTGGGAGCCGAACGACAACAACACCTTCCGCATCGCCTACACCTTCGATCGCGGCCGCCATCGTCAGACCGGCCAGTACGGCCTGATCGACGCCAGCGGCGACCCGCTCGACGTGTTCGGCGGCAAGGATGGCTATGGCCAGAAGGTCTTCAACGCGGACGGCTACGCCCTCCGCAGCCGCGACCGTCTGTCGTTCGCCATCCTGAGCCAGATTTCCGCCGACTGGCGCGGCCGGTTCATGGACGACAACCTGTTCGTCACCATTGGTCTGCGGGCGCCGACGTTCAAGCGCGAGCTGAACCAGTACTGCCTGACCACCAACAACGGCTTCTCGCCGCTGTGCACCAGCGCCCCGGTGTTCTTCAACGTCGATGGCGATCCGGGCACGGCGGGCGTCCAGCCCAGCGCCAACCTGGTGACGCTGAACGCCGCCGGCACGGGCACCAAGTACATCGTGCCGTTCGAAGCCGACGTCGAATACAACGACGTTCTGCCGAACGTCGGCCTGTCCTACCAGGTCCTGCCGGGCCATACGGTCTATGTCAGCTACGCTGAAGGCCTCTCCGCTCCGCGCACCGACAACCTCTACACGGCCGGCGTGGCCACCACCTCGACGTCCGCGCCGATCGTCCTGTCGGACGTGGATCCCGAAACCAGCCAGGCCTGGGATCTGGGCTACCGCTTCCGCTCGCCGACCATGATCGTGTCGGCGGCCGTGTGGTCGAACAACTTCCAGAACCGCATCGTCTCGGCCTTCGATCCGGACCTCGGCTTCAACGTCGACCGCAACGTCGGTGACGTGAAGCTCTGGGGTATCGATGCCCAGGCCGGCTGGACGCCGAACGCGGCCTTCAGCCTGTACTCCTCGGTCAGCTACACCAACAGCGAACTGCAGGACGACCTGCAGCTGTCGGCCACCCCGACCTTCCTGCCCACCAAGGGCAAGGCCCTGGTCGAGACGCCTGAGTGGATGTTCACCGCCCGCGCCCAATGGCATATGACCGATAACTTCACGGTCGGTTTCCAGGGCAAGCACGTCGGCAACCGCTTCACCACCGATGTCAACGACGAGGAAACGCCGGCGTACAACGTGTTCGATCTGGACATGCGCTACGACCTGCCTTTCGGCGGCGAGGGCACCTCGATCCAGCTCAACGTCACGAACATCTTCGACGAAGAGTATTTCGGAAACATCAGCTCCGGGAACAACGCCAAGATCATCGCGGACGTTGATCCGGGCGCGCCTATCACGCCGAAGAGCGCTTCCGGCGCCTTCGTCAGCGTCGGCGCTCCCCGCACGGTTCAGCTGAGCCTGCGCACGCGCTTCTAGTTCGAAGCTTCCACGCTTAAGGGGAGGGGCGGCCTGAGCGATCAGGCCGCCCTTCTTCGTTTTGACGCCTCTTGACGCCACCCTCTGTCAGGACCACTTCCCCGGCCCCATGAGCACACCTCTCGTTCCTGCCGAATGGTCTCCGCACCGCGCCCTGTGGCTGGGCTTTCCCAGCCACGCGGATCTGTGGCTGGACGACCTGCCCCTCGCCCAGGACGAGGTGGCCGCCCTGGCCCGCGCCCTGGCCGGACCGGGCGACGAAAGCGTGCGGCTGATGGTCTGTGGCGACGAGGCCGAGGCCGCCGCCCGCGCGCGGCTCGACGGCGTCGCCGGCATCGAGATCGTCCGGGCCCTGTTCGGCGACATCTGGCTGCGCGACACCGGTCCGATCTTCCGCGGGGACGGCGTGGCCGCCGGCTTCC
>JACRBD010000187.1 GCA_016234625.1 Caulobacterales bacterium
CTCCGCGCCGTGGCGGCCACGGTCTGTTTCGACTCCGTGGTTGACGAGGTACTGCTTCCGCCGCCGTCCTTGACCAAGGCGACCGCCCGCGCTCCCATTCCATCAAGGCCTTGGGGCGAGTGTCATCTGGCCCTTCTCAATTTCCGCTCATCCTCGCGGAAGCGAGGACCCGGGTTTTAGGCCGGTGCACTCACGGTCGGGGATGTCTGGCTCTCAGCAAATCTCCGGATACAGGTCCCGCCATCCGGGATTGGTCTTATCGATCCGTTCGATCTTCAATGCCCGTAGTGGCGGCCTGATCGGAGCCAGACATCCCTTGAAGTGAGTGCACCGGCCGTAAACCTGGGTCCTCGCTTCCGCGAGGATGAGCGGAGAGAAGTGGGAGTCCTTCCAGGCCTTCGTTCCTGCTCAGGCCTACCCAGCCCTCTTCCCCACCACCGTCAGCAGCATCGCCGCCGCCCCCGCCAGCAGCACGATCGGCACGGTCGATAGCACCACCTGCTCGGTGCTCGCCCCGCCGCCGAGCAGCTGTCCCGCCAGCACCGGGCCCATGGCCGAACCGAACCGGCCCGCCGCGATGGCCGCGCCGACGCCCGTGCCGCGCACCGCCGGGGCGTAGTATTGCGGCCCGATGCCGTAGAGGCCGAACTGGGTCGCCATGATCAGGAACCCCGCCCCGAAGGCCAGGGCCGCCGTCGCCGGAAGACCCGCCCCCGGCGCGGCCAGGGCGAACAGCACCGCGATCAGGCCGGCGACCACCGCCGCCAGCGGCCAGCGGGCGCCCAGCCGGTCGATGGTCAGGCCGACCAGCACCCCGCCGGCCGCGCCGCCGAGGTTGAACAGGGTCGAGATCCCCGCCGCCGCCTTGCCCTCCACCCCGCGCGCCACCAGCAGGCTGGGCAGCCAGTTGAGGAACAGGTGCAGCACCAGGGCGATGGCCGCGTAGGAGACCCACAGGCTGAGCGTTGTCCCCAGCCGGCCGGGGCCGAACAGCGCCGTCACACCTGCCGATCGCGCGGCGTCCTCGCGTCTGGTTCCGGTCTCCGGCAGCCACAGCCACAGCGCCAGCACCAGAACCAGCGGCGCGGCCCCGCCGACGACAAAGATCACCCGCCAGTCGCCGGCGGCCAGGTCCATGCGCGCCAGCAGCCCGACCAGCGCCCCGCCCAGCGGCATGCCGGCGGTGATGCTGGAGACCACCACCGTCCGCCGTTTGGCGCTGGCCAGTTCCGAGGCCATGGCGATCAGCATCGGCATGGCGCCGCCGAGACCCAGACCCGTGAGGAACCGAACCGCCAGCAGCGGCTCGTAGCCCTGGACGAAGGCGGTCCCCAGGGAGAACAGGCCGAACACTGTCACCGCCGTCAGCAGCACCGGCTTGCGGCCGACCCGGTCGGACAGCGGCCCCGCCAGCGCCGCCCCGAACAGCAGGCCCAGCAGGCTGGCGCTGAAGGCGAACCCGGCCTCCGGCTTGGTCAGCCCCAGCGCCGGCATCATCTTCGGCGCCGCCACCCCCATAGCGGCGATGTCGAACCCCTCCAGCATGGCCGCCAGCAGGCACATGCCGATGGCGATCACGACCGGGCGGCCTGCGGACTGGATTTTGGCGGTCATGAGCTCCCCCGAGCGGTGAGATTCGGAGCCTAGACTGGCGTCGGGCCGGTGCGAAGCGTGGCGAAAAAGGCCTCATGGCGGACTGTGCCCTGATGTCTTGACGGCCAGTGTTGCTCCGGCGACGGCCCTGCTCAAGGACGGGCCCTGCGGGCCCGCCGCTGCGCGGCCGCGAAGCGGTCCTTGACCAGGTCCGGCGTCCGGAGCGCATCATTCCATCAAGGCCAAAGGGCAAGTGTTATCAGGGTCGCGGGGGCATGCACTCTTGGGCGGGATGACAGTGGCATAGCGACCCCCTACCCTGCGCCCAACAACGAGATCGGGGAGGATCGCATGAAAACCTGGATGAAGGTCGCGTTGACGACCGTCGGCGCCGTGGCCCTGCTGGGCGGGGTGGTGGCCGTTCGCACGGCCACGTTCAAGCCGGCCACCCAGGTCGACCTGTCGGCGGTCAAACTGGTCGAGGCCACGCCGGTCAACCAGGCGAACGCCGCCCTTCACCTCTCCGAGGCGGTTCAGATCCAGACCGTCAGCCACCAGGACAAGGCCGACAACGACTGGGCCCAGTGGGACAAACTCCACGCCTGGCTGGCCGCCACCTATCCCGCCGCCCACGCGGCCATGACCCGCGAGATCCTGCCCAACAAGGCGCTGGTCTACACCTGGACAGGCTCTGACCCGACGCTGGCGCCGATCATCCTGATGGCCCACCAGGACGTGGTGCCGGTGACCGAGGGCACCGAGGGCGACTGGAAACACGCCCCCTTCGCCGGCGAGATCGCCGAGGGCGCGGTCTGGGGCCGGGGTTCGGTCGACGACAAGGGCACCTTGGTGATGATGTTCGAGGCCGCCGACGCCCTGGCGGCCAAGGGCTTCAAGCCGAAGCGGACGGTGATCTTCGTCAGCGGCCAGGACGAGGAGGCCGGCGGCACGGGCGCCCGCGCCGCGGCCGCCCTGCTGAAATCGCGCGGGGTCAAGGCCCTGTTCGTCCTCGACGAGGGCATGGCCGTGGTCCAGGACTTCCCGATGGTCGGCCGTCCGGTGGCGGTGATCGGCCTGGGCGAGAAGGGCTACGCCACCCTGAAGATCGTCGCCCCGTCCACGGGCGGCCACTCCTCCGCCCCGCCGAAGTCGACCGGGGTCGAGACCCTGTCGAAGGCGGTGCTGGCGATCACCTCCCACCCCTTCCCGATGAAGTTCGAGGGACCGGGCGCGGACATGATCCGGGCCGTCGCGCCCCATGCCGGCGGCATGGTGAAGATGGCCGCCGCCAACACCTGGCTGTTCAGTCCGCTGCTGGTCAGCGTGCTGGGCAAGAGCCCGGCCAGCGCCGCGACCCTGCACACCACCATCGCCCCGACCATGCTCAAGGGCAGCCCCAAGGAGAACGTCCTGCCGCAGGACGCCACCGCCTGGATCAACTACCGCATCGCGCCGGGGCAGACGGCGCAGGACGTGATGGACCGGGCCCGCGAGGTCACCAAGGGCCTGGACGTGAAGCTGGCCTGGGAGGGTGGCCGGGCGATCGATCCCTCGCCGGTGTCCTCATCTTCGTCCGAGGGCTGGACCTGGCTGGCGGCCCTGGCGTCGGAAGGCGGGACCATTCCGGTCGCCCCGGGGCTGGTCACCGCCGGCACCGACAGCCGCTACATGACCGGGGTGGCCCAGGACGTCTACCGCTTCGCGCCGATCCACGTCTCGACCAACGAGTTCGGCATGATCCACGGCACCAACGAACATATGTCGCTGGAGAACCTGAAGCGGATGACGGACTTCTACACCCGGCTGATCGCCTCGGTGGCGGGGTAGGTTGCGTGGTTCGAGACGCTCGCTTGAAGCTCGCTCCTCACCATGACGGGCATGGGTGTTCGTCATCCTGAGGAGCGGACCCTCAGGTCCGCGTCTCGAAGGACGCACGCCGCCGGAGAATTGACGCGGCTCAATGCATCGACCTCTCATCCGGCCTGCTTTGCAGGCCACCTTCTCCCGCAAGGGGAGACGGGTTAGAGAAAACCATGCCCGACGACGCCTCCAAACCCGCCGGCAAGGCCCACCGACCCGCCCCGATGAAGTTCGGGACCGGCTGGCTGCGCGACTGCTGGTACTTCGCCTGCCAGGTCCATGAGCTGAAGCCCGGCAAGCTGCAGCGCTACGAACTGCTGGGCGAGCCCGTGCTGCTGGGACGGCGGCGGGACGGCGGGGTCTACGCCATCCGCGACATCTGCCCCCACCGCGCCGCCCCCCTGTCGGCCGGCAAGCTGGTGGCCGAGACCGGCGGCGGCGAGAGTGTCGAATGCCCCTATCACGGCTGGCGGTTCGGCACGGACGGCGCCTGCAAGGCCATCCCGTTCCTGGCTGACGACGAGGCGATGGACATCTCCCGCATCCGGGTGAGGGGGGGGGGGGGGGGGGGGGGGCAGGGGATGGTGTTCGTCTGGTTCGCCAGCGACGCCCGCGCGGGCCTGGGCGTCGACGCCCTGCCCGACACGCCGCCGCCGGTCTTCCCCGGCGCCGTGGGGCGGCCGGCGATCGTCGACCATATGGATTTCGACACCCATATGGACCACGCCATCGTCGGCCTGATGGATCCGACGCACGCGCCCTATGTCCACGCCGCCTGGTGGGCCCGGTCTTCGCGGCGGATGAAGCCCAAGGCCAAGGTCTTCGAGCCCTCCGCCGAGGGGTTCGTCATGACCCGCCACGCCACCAGCAAGGCCAACCGGATCTACGCCATCCTCGGCGGCCAGCCCCAGACGGAGATCACCTTCCGCCTGCCCGGCTATCGCTGGGAGCATATCCAGGTCGGCCGCTTCCAGGTGCTGGCCCTGACCTGCCTGACGCCGATCACCGAGACGAAGACCCGCCTGACCCAGCTGATGTGGTCCGACCACCCGGCCATGACCCTGCGCTGGCTGATCGCGCCGTTCATGCGCGCCTTCATCCACCAGGACGGCGACATGGTGAACCTGCAGAACATGGGGCTGAAGTACGACCCGTCCCTGCTGTGGATCGACGACGCCGACACCCAGGCCAAATGGTACCTGGCGCTGAAGCGCGAATGGGCCGCCAGCCGCGCCGAGGGCCGGCCGTTCGTCAATCCGGTGAAGCCCGTGACCCTGCGGTGGATCAGCTGAGCGACGCTCTCCACGCGAGCCTGGAGCTGGTCGCCGAGCGCGTCGGCGACCCCACGGCGCTGGTCTATGACCGGCTGTTCGCCGAGCAGCCCCGGATGCGCGACCTGTTCGTCGGCGACCACAACGGCCAGGCCCGGGGCCATATGCTGCAGATGGTCCTCGACACCCTGACCAACATGGCGGACGGCGCCGCCTGGCCGGCCAACATGATCCGCGCCGAACGGGTCAACCACGACCAGATCGGCGTGCCGTTCAACGTCTTCGCCACCTTCTTCACCGTGGTCCACGAAACCTTCCGCGACGCCGCCGGCGATGACTGGACCACGGATATGGAAGACGCCTGGACCGGCGTCCTGGCCCGCGCGGCGGCGGCGTAAGGTCGCGCCCTTCGCCCCTCGCTTGCGCGCCGGTGACAGCGGCCCGTGCTTGGCGTTACATCGGGCCATGCACCGGCGCGTCTTCGCTATAGCCGTTCTGAGCGCCTTCGCGCTGCCCGCCGTCGGTCCCGCCGTGGCGCAGGAACGCGCGCCGCCGGAGCGGCAGACCCTGCTCGATCTGGCCTACACCCTGGGCGAAAGCCACGCCCTGCGGCAGGCCTGCTCGGGCGAGGGCGACATGTACTGGCGCGACCGCATGGTCAACATGAGCGAGACCGAGGCCGCCGACGAGGCCTTCGACGGGCGGATGAAGCAGTCGTTCAATGCCGGCTTCGCCACGCGGCAGACGGAATTTCCGTCCTGCAGCCCGGCCAGCAAACGGGCCGAGCAGGCCGTGGCGCGCAAGGGGCAGGCCCTGGCCACCCGGCTGAGCAGCATCACCCGGGTGGTGCGCGACCTCGGCTCCGACGCCCCCGCGGGAGAATCGGATACCAGCGATCCGGATTCCGTGGCGAGGACCCCCGCGCCGCGCTAGATTCCCCTTCAGGAGCCTTTCTCGCGTGGATCAAGTCGATCCTCGCGAGAGAAAAGGCTCCTTGATTTCTACCTGGCGCGCTCCCTGATCGCCAAACCGGCATCCACTTTGGCGGGGAGCGCGGCGGGTAGTTTGGAGGGGACAGATGTCCTTCGCGATTTTCGCCGTCGTTCTGATCATCCTGGCGCTGTTCCTGCTGGTCAGCGTGATCAAGATCGTGCCCCAGGGGCGCGAGTACACGGTGGAGCGGTTCGGCCGCTATACCCGCACGCTCAAGCCGGGCATCGCCCTGCTGACGCCTTTCATCGAGGGCATCGGCCGGCGGGTGAACATGATGGAACAGGTGCTCGACGTCCCGCAGCAGGAGGTCATCACCAAGGACAACGTGTCGGTGAAGGTCGACGGCATCGTCTTCATCCAGGTGATGGACGCGGCCTCGGCGGCCTATCGGGTGGACAACCTGACCTACGCCATAAGCCAGCTGTGCATGACCAACCTGCGCACCGTGGTCGGCTCGATGGAGCTGGACGAGGTGCTCAGCCAGCGCGACCAGATCAACACCCGGCTGCTGGCGACCATCGACCACGCCACCAGCCCCTGGGGCGTCAAGGCGACGCGGATCGAGATCAAGGACCTGACCCCGCCGCCCGACATCACCAACGCCATGGCCCGTCAGATGAAGGCCGAGCGGGAACGTCGGGCGGTGATCACCGAGGCCGACGGCGAGAAACAGGCCGCTATCGCCCGCGCCGAGGGCGCCAAGCAGTCCGCCATCCTGCAAGCCGAAGGTCGCCGCGAGGCCGCCTTCCGCGACGCCGAGGCCCGCGAACGGGAAGCCGAGGCCGAGGCCAAGGCCACCGCCTTCGTGTCGGAGGCCATCGCCCGGGGCGACATCAACGCGATCAACTACTTCGTCGCCCAGAAATACGTCGAGGCGTTCGGCGCCCTGGCGGCCAGTCCCAACTCCAAGATGGTCATCGTGCCGGCCGACTTCGCCGGCATCACCGGCACCGTGGCCGGCATCGGGGAGCTGGTGAAGTCGCTGGCGGACGGTCGTTCGTCCGGCGGCGGCGGCGGCGCGACGGCCACACCGCGAACCAGGACCTAGGGGGACGCGACCATGACCTGGCTGGCTGATCTCTACCTGGCGCATCCGTTCTGGATCTGGCTGGCGGTGGCCGCCGTGATCCTGGCGTTCGAGGTGGCGACCACCACCGGCTGGCTGCTCTGGCCGGCCGCCTGCGCGGTGGTCGTGGCGTCGCTGACCTTCCTTTTGAAGGGCAATTTCGCCATCGAGCTGGCGGTGTTCGCGGTGCTGACCATCGCCTCGACCCTGCTGGCGCGGCGCTACCTGCCCCGCAACGCCTCCGGCGACGGGCCCGACATCAACGACAACTACGGCCGGCTGGTCGGCCAGGCTGGCCGCGCCGTCTCGGCCTTTGAGAACGGCCGCGGCCGGGTGTTCATCGACGGCAAGGAATGGGCGGCGGTGGCCGAGGGCGCCGCGCCGGTGCTCGATCAGGCGGTCGAGGTGCTGGCGGCCGATGGCGCGACCCTGCGGGTGAAGGCGGCTTAGCGGTTACGGGAATTCGGTGACAGTTTGCGAATTCGCCATTTCACCGTGTGGCGGACAAGGCGTGGACGGCGAATTCGTAAACTGTCACCGAATTCGTCACCGAATTCCTGTCAGCGATTCTCGTCCAGCCACACCCGCAGCGCCTGCAGGAACGGCAGGGCGGCCTTGAATTCGTCCTCGGTGAAGGCCGCGCGCATGCCGTCCAGGTGCGGCTTCATGGCGCCGAGACCGGCGTTGAACGCCCGCGCCCCGGCCTCGGTCAGGGTGACCAGCTTGCGCCGGCCGTCCGTCTCGTCGCCGACGATCTTGACGAACCCCTGGGCCTCGAGCCGCTGCAGGGTGTTGGTCATGGCGCCCTTGGTGACCTGAAAGGCCCTGGCCAGCCTGGCCGGCGTCTCCACGCCGCCCCGGCGCATGAAGTGGGTCAGCACCCCGAACTGCGCCGCGCTCAGCCCGTCCGGCAGGGTGCGGTCGAGCTGGCTGTTCGACAGCTGGGCGATGATGCCGATCTCGGTCATCACCCGCACATCGGGCCGGTCTTTCGGTTCGCTCGCCATCAGGCGCCCTTCAACTGCGCCGCCAGACCCCGGCGCGGCGCGGGCGGGATCTCGGCTTTGGGATAGCCGATCCGCGCCAGCATCTGGACCCGGCCGCCGGCCGGGGCCAGTTCCCTGTGCAGGGCGTCGTAGACCGGCTTCTGCGTTGCGTACTCCTGCAGCCCCTGGCTGAAGGGGTGCATGGCCAGACCGAGACCGGCGGCGGCAAGGTTGGCGCGAAGATAGGCTCGCCCGGCGGCAATCTGATCGGCCCGCGTATTGGCGGCGGTGGTGATCCAGACAAACCCCTGCGAGGTATCGGCCCCTGTCTTCAGGAACTTGAGCGACTCCTTGAAGGCGGTCGTACCCGGCGTGGCCATCTTCGACTTGGTGAGCACGCCAACCGCGTTCATGGCGGTCATCGCCGGCTGATCCAGCGAGATGCCCCAGGGATGGGCGGCCACGTCGCGGGCGCCGATAAAGGTGCGCTCGACGCTTTCGTGGTGGGCGGGCGGGGTATGGGCCTCGATCTCCGCGCCGCGATAGACGAGGCCCCGTAGCCGGGCGACCCGGGCAGGCGTGGTCTCGACAAAGGCGGCGACGGTCGATTGCGCCGCCATGGCCGATCGCAGGGCGGCCGCCAGCTCCGTCGGGATGGGCGCATCGGTGTAGGCGCCGCGATGGGTCCGGCGCGCGAGCACGTGATCGAAAAGCGGGTCGAACATCGCTTGCCCGCCTTCGATCTTCACCCGGAACAGCGGCCGCGCATCAAGCAGGGGCTGCGCCTCGCCATCGGGAAACAGGGTGACCGTCGCGGCGCGGGTCTGTTTCGACAGGGCCAACATCAGCAGCTCAAGAAACGCCCCGCAGCCGATGACAATCTGCCGGTTGAAGGGGTCGGTGACCGGCAGCAGGCGGGTTCTGTCGATGTAGAGGGTGATCTCGTCAGGGACCGACAGATCGACGATCCATGGCTGCATATTGTGCGGATTGGGCGCCAGGATCGCCCAGGACAGGGCCTTGCGGCGGATGTCGGTCTCGCCGTCGCCCGGATTGACCCAGGCCGCCCGGGGATCGGCTCCGGCGGGCGCGCAGCCCGTGGCGGCGAGGATCGTCCCGCCGCCAAGAACCCGGATGAAGTCACGACGATGCATGCGAACACCTTTCGTTCAATCTTGAACCGAATAAGATGGTTCAATTTTAAACGAGTCAAGCCTCAAATCTCGCCGAGCATCTCCTTCATGCCCTTGTTGGCCAGCACGTCGGCCCGCTCGTTCAGCTCATGGCCGGCGTGGCCCTTGACCCAGCGCCAGTCGACCTCGTGCCGGGCGCGGGCCTGGTCGATGCGTTTCCACAGGTCCTCGTTCTTGACCGGGCTCCTGTCGGCGGTCTTCCAGCCGCGCGCCTTCCAGCCGTGGATCCACTGGGTGACGCCGTTCTTCACATAGGTGCTGTCGGTGTGCAGCTCGACCTTGCACGGCTTGTTCAGCGCCTCCAGCGCCCGGATGGCGGCCATCAGCTCCATGCGGTTGTTGGTCGTGGCCGGCTCGCCGCCGCAAAGCTCCTTCTCCCGGCCATTCGAGATCAGGATCGCGCCCCAGCCGCCGGGCCCCGGATTCCCGCGGCAGGCGCCGTCGGTGTAGATCAGCACCTTCGGCGTCATGCGTGGTCGCCCAGCAGGGCCAGCCCCGCGCGGTGCACCGCCAGCTTGCGCTCGTACTCCAGCGGATCCTTTGGCCGCACCAGCGCCCCGGCCGGGGTCGCGCCCCAGTCGTTCAGCCGGGTGAGGAAGAACCGCATCGCCGCGCCATGGGCCAGAATCGGCAAGGCCGCCCGCTCCTCGACACTGAGCGGCCGGTGCGCCTGGTAGCCGGCCAGCATCGACCGCCCGGCGGTCAGGTTGAACGAGCCGTCGGCCTCGAAACACCAGGCGTTCAGGGCGATGGCCAGGTCGTAGGCATAGGCGTCGTCGCAGGCGAAATAAAAGTCGAACGCGGCGGCGAACTTGCCATCCCGGAAAAAGACATTGTCGGGGAAGAAGTCGGCGTGGATCACCCCCGTCGGCAGGCCTCTCGGCCAGTCACGGCCGAGATAGTCGAGGTCGGCCAGGATGGTGTCGGAGAGGCCCGGCTTGAGCGCCTCGGCCGCGTCCCACAGCCGGGCGAACATCGGGGTCCAGGCATCCTGGCCCAGGTCGTTCTCCCTCCGACCCGGATAGCCCTGTCCGGCCAGATGCAGCCGCGCCAGCCCCGCGCCGGCCTCGCGGCAGTGGGCGGCGGTCGGCCGACGGGCGGAGATGCCGATGAGGAATTCGACGATGGCCGCCGGCTTGCCGCGCACCATCTTCAGCGTCGCGCCGTGGCGATCCGCCACCGGCCGGGCGCTGGGAAAGTCGTGATCGGCCAGCCAGGTCAGCAGGTCGAGGAAATAGGGCAGCTCGTCGGCCAGCACCCCCCGCTCATAGAGGGTCAGGATGTAGCGGCCGACGTCCGTCTCGAGCAGGAAGTTGGAGTTCTGGATCCCCTCGGCGATGCCCTTGAAGGCGATGGCCTGGCCGATGTCGAAATCGGCGAGCAGCGTCGCCAGTTCGTCGTCGGTGATGTCGGTGTAGACGGCCATGATTTTTGGATGCGGTAGGCCGCGCTGGCGGTCAAGCCGGGATCGTGGTATTACATCCGTACTAACACAGGAGGCGGCCGTGTTCGCTCTGAAAATGACCAAGATCGGCAACTCGGTAGGCGCGATCTTTCCCAAGGAGGCACTGGCCGAGCTGGGCGTAGACAAGGGTGACGTCGTCTATCTGACAACGGGTCCCGACGGCGCGATGCGCATCTCACGCTACAGCGACGAAGTGGCCGAAGAGATTGCTGCGGGCAAGAAGTTCATGGCCCGCTACCGCGACACCCTTCGGGCGCTCGCCAAATGAAAATCGGGGTCGAGCCAAGGTGGATCACCAAGCTCGGCGTCATCGTCCTCCACGACATGTCCATCGCGACGGACGGCGGCGCACCAGGAATACGTGACGAGGGGTTGCTGGAGTCAGCCCTGGATCGCCCGAAGAACAGATTCCACTACGAGGGGGTCACCGATCTGCCCGCGCTAGCGGCCACCTATGCCGTTGGTTTGGCGAAAAACCATGCCTTCGCCGACGGAAACAAACGCGTCGCCTTCATCGCGGCGGGGCTATTTCTGGAGAAGAATGGGCTCTCCTTGACCGCGACCCAGGCGGACGCGGCATTGACCATGCTCGCCGTCGCCGCAGGCGAGATAGAAATCGATCAGCTTGCCGACTGGATTCGTCGCAACGTCATCGCAACCTAACCCGTCAGCACCCGCGGCAGCTTGAAGGTCACCGTCTCGCGCGTCGGGGCGACCTCCTCGATGGTCAGGTCATAGAGTGTCGCCAGCGTCGGCGTCACCGCGGGAGCCTCGGCGCCGGAGGACCTGGTCCAGGGCGTCATCGACAAGCTGGCCGAGCGGTTCGACGTGACGGTCGACGAGGTCGACACCGCGCGCGAGACCGTGACGTTCAAG
>JACRBD010000189.1 GCA_016234625.1 Caulobacterales bacterium
CACCCCGCCGACCAGGACGCGGCTCTCCAGCTGCGCCGTCGCGCCCCACACGTCGTTCTCGAAGCTCGTCCGCCGCGTCCGATCGGCGGCGGTGTTGCGATCCTCGGCGCTGAACTGCGTCATCGCGCTGTCCTGGTAGTAGATCGCGCCGAAAGCCCGCTGGATCGGGCCGGTCTCGCTGTCGAAGGTGTAGTCCAGGGCCACGCGCCGCCGCTCGCTGGTATCGACGCCGTCGAGATCGAGCACGCTGGTCGCGCCGAAAGGCGGAACGCTGCGTCCGCTATAGGCCTCGGTCACGATTTCACGGTCGCCGTATTCGCCGGTGAGCCGCAGGCGGTGCGCCTCGCCCGGCTTGAACACCAGCCGCGCGATCGCCGAACTGGAGGTGATGTCCTGCGGGTTCGGGGCGGTCCGTGTGGAATTGAGCGAGTCGTTTTCGCCCTGGTTGTCCTGCTCGTGACCATCGCGGCGGGTGTAGGCGAACAGGGCCGACCAGTCGCCGGAGCGCCCGGCGACCGACAGGCCTTCCGCCCAGCTGTCGTCGGCGCTGGCGTAGGAAGCGCGCAGGCGCGCGGTGAAGGACCGGTCCCGGTCAAGGATGTCGTCGGGGTCCTTGGTGATGAAGCTGACCACCCCGGCCAGGCCGTCGCTGCCGTAGAGCGCCGAGGCGGGACCGCGCACGATTTCGACCGACTTGAGGATGTCCAGATCGACCTGGTCGCCGCGTCCGAAGGCGGCCGGTCCAAAGGAAAAGCCATCCGGCACACGCACGCCGTCGACCTGGAACAGGACGCGGTTGCCGCCCATGCCGCGGATGGTGAAGCCGCTGTTGCCGTCGCGGCCCGTCGAGGCCAGGGCCGCGCCGAAGCGCGAGGGGCTGGTGGGAACGGAAATGCCGGGCTCGAACCGGATCAGGTCCTTGATATCGATGGCCAGGGCTTCCTCGATCTCCTCGGCGTCGATCACGGTGACCGTGCTGGGCACGCTGAACACGTCCGATGGCGTGCGCGTGGCGGTCACCGTCACGGAGTCGAGCGCGTAGACGGTTCCGGCCCCGCTACCGCCGCCGTCCGCCTCCTGCGCCGCCGCCTGGCCGCCGACGGCGAGGGCCATCGCCACCACCGCCGTTCCCGCCCTGAGCCTCGTCATCCCGCTTCCTTCCACATCGCCAATTCTGAGAACGATTCTCAGTAGCGACTGGAAGGGTTAGTTGCAAGTGCGTCGCAATAATGAATTTGGGCCGATGTCCACGCGGTCCGCGCCGGCTTCCACAGCGCGCTTCAGGAGCGGCTGACAAGCCAGGAACGCGGCGCCCCAACGGGCTGCTCCGGCGTAGCGGTGATGGGGAAGAAATGGCGCGCCCGGAACGATTCGAACGTCCGACCCTCAGATTCGTAGTCTGATGCTCTATCCAGCTGAGCTACGGGCGCGCACTTCGCGGGGGCCTTTCCAGACCCCCGGCGAGGGCGCGGAACCTAGTCGGGCAATCGCCGGATGGCAAGCGCCCGACCGGTCTTTTTCCAACAATCAGCGTCCGCCGGGAATCGGCACGCCCAGGCCGCGCAGGATATCGGTCCCCTTCGGCTTCCTGGGCTTGGCCGCGGGGGGCTGTCCGGGCCGCTGGTCGTCGCCGTCATCCTCGTCGTCGGCGCCGGGCATCTCCATGCCCAGGATGCCGCCGGTGGCCGAGCGGTAGCGGACCTTGACCGTCCAGGCGATGTTCCAGGCGACCTTTGGATCGGCCGGCCGCTCGGGCCAGCTGAGGTTGGTCTCTCCGCCATAGGCGACGAACTGGTACATCGACTGCGGGGCGGCCTGGGCGACCTCCCGGGGCACCATGCAGCTGGTCTGGGTCGGCGGCATCAGGGCCTTGCTGGCCAACAGCCGGGTGACGTCGGCCGGCCTGAGATAGTCGGGCAGGGCGAACATCAGGCTGGAGACCTCGCTGGAGCTCCACAGGACGATGGTCTCGCCCCCGTCGCTGCCCATGGTCGAGGCGATGTAGCCCGTGGCGCCCGTCACCGGCCGCCAGCCCAGCTGGAAGGCGCCGGCGGCGGTTTGACTGTTGGCGGTCATCCGCACCGGCGGCAGGAAGTCCTGGCCGGCGGCGAGGGAGAACTGGATTTGCGGGCTGTAGGTCCCGCGGATGGTGTGGGCGCCGATCAGCGAGCCGTCGCCGGGGACCTGGGTGCGGGTCTTCTCGTTGGGCCACTCGCCATAGGTCGTGCTGCGGGTCGGCGAGGGCGGCTGGGCCGGGGTGATCTGGAAGCCCTGCAGCATCCGGCTGTATTCCGGCGGGATCTGGCCGGCGGCCATCTTCGAGAAGTCGATGACCATCGGCTGGCCGGGCCGGGCGCGCTCGCCGCAGCCCCAGTAGATCAGCATCCGGCCCTTGGGCTTCTCGTAGGATTGCGGCTGGCCCGGCTCCTCGCGCACCGTGGGCGCGGCGGTCGGCTTCGGCGTCAGCAAGGGCAGGCTGGGCCCGGCGCCCAGCACCGAGGGCGGCAGGTGCTCGGCGGCGGCCGGGCCGGTGGGCCGCTGGGTCGAGCCCAGCTGCAGCAGCAGGCTGCGCGAGACGTTGTCGCCGCGCATGCCGCCCATGATCGAGCTCATGGAGGGTCGCCCGCCGCCCATGGTCATGCCGCTGGTGGTCTGGGCGCTCATCCAGTAGGTCGCGACCGGGCCGGTGACGACCTGTTTGGCCGCCGGGGGCGCGGCGGCGCCGGCCCAGACAATGGCCGTCCCGGCCAGCAGCACGCGCCTGGTCATCCTGATTGAACCCGTCATCGCACAAGCCTCCCCGAGAAAAGAGCCCACACCATACGCGTCGCGGTCGCCGGGAGCGTTGATCTCGCTCAGGCGACGCCAGCATGCGCCGAAGACCGACGTTCGTTAAGTGCCGGCGAGACTCCGCCAGTCGGGCGCGTCGCAGCCGGGCCAGCCGCGGGCCTCGTAGACGCCGCGGGCCACGGCGCGGGCCAGGCAGTCGGCGGCCAGGGCGCCGATACGGGCGACCTGCCGGTCGGGGGCGTCGCCCAGCGGCAGGCGGCCGGTGGACAGGGCGAAGACCACATCGCCGTCGAACGGCGTGTGGATCGGCCGGATCGACTGGGCCAGGCCCGCCTGGGCCATGATCGCCACCCGCCGGGCCTGGACCGGGGTCAGGATCGCGTCCGTGGCCACGCAGGCGATGGTGGTGTTCTCGCGCACGCCGGGGTTCATCTTGGCCAGGCCCCAGTCGTCGGCCGGGATGGCGAGGCCCGCCGGGGAGCGGCCGCCGAACTCGCCGTCGATCTCGAACGGCGAGGCCCAGAAGGTCAGGCCATCGCCGCCGACCACCGAGCCGAAGCTGTTGACCCCGGCGATGGCGCCGACGGTGTAGCCGTCATGAGTGACGATCGAGGCCGAGCCCGTGCCGCCCTTCAGCTGGCCGGCCTTGGCGCCATAGCCGGCCCCGGCGACGCCCAGGGCGAAGTCCAGGCCGGCCGCCTCGGCCGCCGCTATGCCCAGCCGGCGATAGGGCGGCTCCAGCCCCCAGGCCTTGTCGCCGCCGTTGGCCATGTCGAACAGGATGGCGGCCGGCACGATCGGGGCGACCGGCACGCCGGGTCGCGAGGCTGCCGGATAGCCGCGCCCCCGCGCGCCCAGCCAGGCCGCCACGCCGTCGCCGGCGGCCAGGCCGTACATCGAGCCGCCGGACAGGACCACGGCGTCCACGGCATCGACCAGGTTCTCGGGGTCGAGGGCGTCGGTTTCGCGGGTACCGGGCCCGCCGCCGCGCACGTCCACGGCGCAGACGGCCCGTTCGTCGGGCAGGATGACGGTGACCCCCGTGCGGACGGCCTCGTCCTGGGCCTGGCCCACGGTCAGGCCGGGCACGTCGGTGATCAGGTTGCGGGGTCCGGGACGGGCCTTGCTCATGGCGTTCGAGTGGCATGCCGCCCGGAACTTGTCCATGCGCGGGGCTTTCCCTTCGCCGCGTGGTCCTTATGGTGCTGGCCCATGTCCCCGACCGTCTCGCGTCTCGTCGCCGTCCTTGTCGCCCTGCAGCTGGCCGGCTGTTCCGCCCTGCCGCGACTGCCGCTGCTGCCTTACAAGGCGGACGCTCCGGCGGCGGTCGGGCCGCGGGCCATGGTGGTCTCGGCCAATCCCCTGGCCACCGAGGCGGGGCTGAAGGTGCTGCGCGAGGGCGGTTCGGCGATCGACGCCGCCGTCGCCGTCCAGGCAGTGCTCGGGCTGGTCGAGCCGCAGAGCTCGGGCCTGGGGGGCGGGTCGTTCATGGTCTACTACGACGCCCGGTCGAGGAAGGTCACCGCCTACGACGGCCGCGAGACCGCGCCGGCCGGGGCCACGGCCGACATGTTCCTGGGCCCCGACGGCAAGCCGATGTCCTTCGTCACCGCCCTGGTCAGCGGCCGGGCCACCGGGGTGCCCGGCGCGGTCGCCATGCTGGCCCTGGCCCACAAGGATCACGGCGAACTGCCCTGGTCGGCGCTGTTCGGCGACGCCGGGCGGCTGGCCGACGAGGGTTTCATCGTCAGCCCGCGACTGGCCTTCATGATCGCTGGTCCCTTCCCGCAGGCGAGCACCGAGGACAGCAAACGCTACTTCACCCGGGCGGACGGCGGGCGGATGGTCGCCGGCGACCGGCTGAAGAACCCCGCCTACGCCGCCACCGTGCGCCGCCTGGCCGCCGAGGGCCCGGGCGCCCTCTACGAGGGCCCGATCGCCGAGGCCCTGGTGGCCAGGGTCCGCGAGGGTGCGAACCCGGGGACCATGACCCTGGCCGATATCAAGGCCTACCGGCCGGCCAAACGCGACGCCCTGTGCCGGCCCTACAGGATCTATGTCATCTGCACGAGCTCGCCGCCGTCCAGCGGCGTGGGCCTGCTGCAGGGGATGATGCTGCTCGAGCGCACCGACATCGCCACGCGGGGTCCGTCCGACCCCCTGGCCTGGGTGCGCCTGGCCCAGGTCGAGCGGCTGATGTACGCCGACCGCGACCGGTTCGTCGGCGACGTCGACGTGCCCATCAAGGGTCTGCTCGACCCAGCCTATGTGGACGGCCGCGCGGCGCTGATCGGCGACCGGATGGGTCCGGCTCCGAAGCATGGCAATCCTCCCGGCGCCGGCGAGCGCGGCCCCGACCGCACCGCCGAGCCGGGCGGCACGTCGCACTTCGTCATCGTCGATGCGAAGGGCAACGTGGTCTCGATGACCACCACGGTGGAGAGCATCTTCGGCTCGGGCCGGATGGTCGCCGGCTTCTATCTCAACAACCAGATGACCGACTTCAGCTTCTTGCCGAAGGACGCCGACGGCGCGCCGGCCGCCAACGCGCCGGGGCCGGGGAAGCGACCACGCTCGTCGATGTCGCCGGTCATCGTGCTGGACCGTGACGGACGGCTGGTGGCGGCCCTCGGCTCGCCGGGCGGCAACGCGATCATCTCCTACAATCTGAAGGCCCTGGTCGGCCTGCTGGACTGGCATTTGAGCCTGCAGGAGGCGTTCAACCTGCCCAACCTGGTGGCCCGGGGCGACCGCGTCTCCAGCGAGCCGGGCCTCTATCCGCCGGGCGTGGTCGAGGCGCTGATGACCTACGGCCTGGTGTTCAACAACACCGGTGGCGAAAACTCCGGTCTGCACGGGGTGGCGGTGACGCCGGGCGGGCTGACAGGCGCGGCGGATCCGCGCCGCGAGGGGGTTGCGAAGGGGTATTGATGATCCTCACACTCCGCTGATCCCAATCCACGTCATGGCCCGACTTGTTCGGGCCACCCAAGCACACGGTCTTGGTCGGCGAGATGCTAACCTTCCGCGCGACACCTGTTGGTTTGGGCGCGCTTGGGTGGCCCGAACAAGTCGGGCCATGACGGCCTTTTTTGAACAACGATGTACCCGTCATCGGTCGGGACGGCTCCGCTGCGGAAAGACGCTAAGCCTCCGCCTTCTTCTTCCGCGCGCGCTTCGGCTTCGGCGCGGTCGCCCCGCCGGGCAGGGTCAGGTCGAACACGGACCCCTGCGGCGTGGATTTCACCAGCGTCAGGTCGCCGCCGTGCGCCTGGGCCAGTTCGCGGGAGATGGCCAGGCCCAGGCCCGTGCCGCCGCGCCGCGCCGAGCCGGAGAAGGGCTGGAACAGATTGGCCAGGGCCCGTTCGGGCAGGCCCGGGCCGTCGTCCGACAGGCGGATGACGCTGACGCCAACGCCCCGGGTCAGGACCGCCTGGACCCGGCCGGGCCGGTCGCCGCCCTTGTCCTGGATGGCCTCGCGGGCGTTGCGCAGCAGATTGACCAGGATGCGGTGCAGCTGATCGGGGTCGGCCGTGACGGTGTCGGCGTCGTCGACCTGGGCCTCAAGCCGCACGCCGCTTTCGCTCAGGCCGGCGTCCTCCGCCGCCGCCTCGAGGGCGGCCTTCAGGGGGATGGACCTGACCTCGGGCGCGGCCTCGGCGGACTTGCCATAGGCCAGCACGTCGGTGGCCAGGGTGATGGCGCGGTCCAGCGCCCGTTCGAGGCGCGGCATGGCCTGGGCCACCTTCGGGTCGCCGATGGCCGCCAGCCGGTCCGAGGCGATCTGGGCGCTGGTCAGCATGTTGCGCAGGTCGTGATTGATCTTGGCCACAGCTTCGCCCAGCTGGGCCAGGCGGGCGCGAGAACTGAGGGCGGCCACCAGGTCCACCTGCATCCGCTCCAGCTCGCCCTCGGCGCGGCCGATCTCGTCGCGGCGGCCGGACGGCCTGACCCGCGCGGCCGGGTCGGCGGGGTCGGCGCGGAACCGCTCCATGGCGAGCGTGATGCGCTGCATCGGCTGCACCAGGAAGGCGTTGAGGGCCAGGTAGACCGCCAGGCCGGCCAGCAGGGCGACGAACAGGGTGATCAGCAGCAGCCGGCCGACGTAGCCCAGCAGGGCGTCCTTCAGCGGCTGGTCGGGGGTGACGATCTCGACGAACTCGCCCGAGCGGAACCGGGGCTCGGCGATCACCCGGACCATCCGGCCCTGGCCGCCGAACAGGGTCTGGAACGGCGCCATCATCCAGGCCAGGGGGTTCTGGTTGCGCATGTCGACCATGTAGGGCGTGCGCAGGTCGCGGGGGGCCGCCAGGATCAGCCGGCGCATGCCGTCGGTCTGGATCGCCACCGAGACCACCCCGGCCTGCTGCAGCAGCTGCTGGCGCACCGGAGCGGTGACCCGGCGGGCGGGGTCGGCTTCGGCGATGGTCGAGGCCAGTTCCGCCGCCCGGATGCGGTCCAGCAGCCACTGCTCCTCATAGGCCGCCAGGGTGGCCGGCAGCACAAACAGGGCCGCGCCGGCGACGAACAGGGCGGTGAGGACCAGCAGGCGCGCGGACAGGCCGCCGGGCCAAAGCCAGCGCCGCGAGAGCTGGGTCTGGGGTCCGGACGTCTCCGTCTCAGGCGGCGGGGCGTCGACCATGGCCATGCGTTACTTCACGTCCGAACGCTGAGCAACGCGAGGACAATTCGCGCGCGGCGCGAAAAGAGCAAGGCCGCGTGGCGGTTGGCGGACCGTAAGCGCGCCAAATGGCCGAAAACGGCGGTCATTCCGCCCCGACCGCCTCGCCGACGGAGGCGAATCCCTCGGCGCGCAGGCGGGCGGCCAGGTCCTGCTTGATCCGGGTGACCAGACCGGGGCCCTCGAAGACCATGGCTGAATAGAGCTGCACGACGGTGGCGCCGGCGCGGATCTTGGCCAGGGCGTCGGCCCCCGAGGCGACGCCGCCGGCGCCGATCAGGGTCAGGCGATGGCGGTCCTTGGCCTGATGGAACCGGCGCAGCATGGTCGTCGACAGCGCCAGCAGCGGCGGGCCGGACAGCCCGCCGGTCTCCGCCTTCAGAGGCGAGGTGAGGGTTTCCGGCCGCGAGACGGTGGTGTTCGAGACGATGATCCCCTGCAGGCCGAAGGCGGTGACGGCGCCGACGATGGTCTCGACCTCGCCGTCCTCAAGATCGGGCGCAACCTTGAGGAACACCGGATAGTCGCCGGCCAGGGCGCGGCGGGCCTCGGCCAGACGGCCCAGCAGGTCCTCCAGCGCCGCCTTCGTCTGCAGGGCGCGCAGGCCCGGGGTGTTGGGCGAGGAGATGTTGACGGTGAAGTAGTCGGCCAGGCCCCAAAGGCGTTTGAGACCCAGGACGTAGTCGCCGACCCGGTCTTCGGACTCCTTGTTGGCCCCGATGTTGGCGCCGACCGGCCCGGTGGCCCGGCGGCGCGCGAGGTTGCCGGCGAAGGCGCCTAGGCCCGCGTTGTTGAAGCCCATCCGGTTGATCACGCCCCGATCCTCGCTCAGGCGGAACAGCCGCGGGCGCGGATTGCCGGCCTGGGGCAGGGGGGTGACGGTGCCGCACTCCACGAAGCCGCACCCGGCGCGCAGCATGGCGGCGGGAACCTCCGCGTTCTTGTCGAACCCGGCGGCGAGGCCGATCGGCGAGGCCAGCGGAATGCCG
>JACRBD010000188.1 GCA_016234625.1 Caulobacterales bacterium
GACGAGGCGATCCTGCGCGAGAAGGATCCGACCAAGCTGATCCCGCCCCTGCACGGCGCCCTGCTGAAGAACGAGCAGGACGTCCACCTGTTCGAACGCCTGGCCTTCCTGGCCCGCCGCGAAGGCGCGGGGAACACCCGGCCGGGGCAGTAGGCGTCCTTTCCCCCGCCTGACGGGCATGGCACGCTCCGGTTCGCGAGAACCGGAGCGTTTCCCCATGCGCGCGATGTCCTGGATTGTCCTGGCGCTGACCCTGACCGCCGGACCGGCGCTGGCCCAGGTCAATACCAATGGCGAGCCTCCGCCGGGCTACGGCGCCGGCGCCTCGGTGAAGCTGAGCGGCGCCGACGGGGTGATCTTCGAGGACGTCGAGGACGGCGTGCTGCACAAGGCGTCCGGCTTTACCTGTCCAGACGAGTTGCAGGGCTTCAAACGCACGCGACTCCTGGTGTTCGACCGCTCTGAGGGTGGCCGTGACGTGGGCTGCATCTTCGTCCGCGGCGAAAGCTGGTTCACCCTTTATCTGACCCGCCTGCCCGGCCGGTCGGGCGCGGATGTCTTCGAGGCCTACGAGCGCCAGGCCCAGAACGCCGCCCCGCCCGACGGTGAAGCGGCCCCGCCCCTGGCCGCCGGCTTTCCACCCCTGCCCGCCTTCGCCAGCTTCTGGCGGAACACCAAAGGCGGGATCGACGGCCTGTGGATGAGCCAGATCGGCGACTGGCACATCAAGCTGCGCACGACCTACGTCTCGAACGACGAAGCGGAGGTGACGGCCTTCGCCGAGACCCTGTACCGGCGGATCCACGAACAGGTCGCCGCGCCCGAGATCTGAGCGGCCCGCCTTACCGCGATTTCACTGGACCCCCGCTCAGTCCGGACCCACTCTTGCATAACAAGATAGCGCTCGAGGAGCTGACCCCATGAACCGTATCGCCCTGCTGGCCGCCGGCTGCGCCGCCCTGGCCCTGGCCGCCTGCGACCACCCCGACGCCGCCCGCCAGCGCCAGGTTCGCGCCCTGAAGGTGATCAGCAAGCTGGATTGCCCCGAAACCCAGGGGAGCCTGAAACGTGTGTCCGTCGCCGCCGACGGCCTGAGCTGCGCCTACGCCGCCGATGGCGTGGAAGTGACGCTGCAACTGGTGAAGCTGGTGGGCGGCAATGCGGTGAAGGGACTTGAGCCCATCGAAAGCGAACTGCGCGCCCTGATGCCCAAATCCGACGCCACCGCCGATCCGGCCATGGCGGCGGTTGGCGGTGAAGCCGGTGAGGACGAGGTCGATATCGATGTCCCCGGCGTGAGGATTCAGGCCGGCGACGCGGGCGCCAGGATCCGGGTCGCCGGAGCCACCATCGACGCCGACGACGACGGCGCCGAGGTCCGCGTCCAGCGCAACGTCACCATCGATGGCAAGAAGGTCTCGAGCGAGACCCGCCGCGGCCGCCACACGGGCGACGACGGCGTCTATTCCCGCTTCATCCTGGCCAGCGACAAGGCTGCCCCGTCAGGCTGGTCGGTGGTCGGCTACGAGGCGCGCGGCCCGCTGGGCGGCCCGCTGGTGGTCGCCACCCTCAAGGCCAAGCGCGGTCAGGACGACGACCACGACAGCTTCAAGGACGCCGACGACCTGGTCCGCCACAACGTCGGCGGCCGCCGCAATCACGGCATCACGATTGGAGCGGACTGACCTCGGTCACCTTGTAGGCAAGCAGCCGGCCGTCCTCGTCGGCCACCGACACATACTCGCCGACCTTGAACAGGTGCTCGCCCAGCCGATGCACCGGTTCATCGTCGGCGTCCTCGGCGGCGTCATAGTCGAAGAACCAGGTCTGGCCACGCCGTTTCAGGAGGCCGAGCACCGCATCCTCGTCGGGCGAAAACCGCCGTACCGAACAGTCGGCGCGGTGGGCCTGGAAGGCGCCCACATCCAGTTTCCCGTCGGCCAGCAATGGCGCGACCAGGCTGTAGCCCCGATGATCGTCGCCGTCGGCGAACTCGGTGCCGGGATTGCGCGCAAGGCGCATGACGACGCGCGACAGGGTCATGGGAGTCCTCGTGGGTCTTGGGGTCAGTGAGACAGGAACAGCGACGGGCCGTCGTTGTTGAGCAGGGTGCGGGTCGTGCCGCCGAAGATGTATTCCTGCAGACGCGGGTGGCCGAAGGCCCCCGCCACCAGAATGTCGGCCGACAGTGACTGGGCCGCGTCGAGCAACAGATGGGCGGCGTCGCCCGCCCCCTCGATCAGCTGAACCTCGGCCTTGACCCCGCGGGCGGCGAAGAACTCGGCCAGGCGCGCCGGGTCAAAGGTCCGCGAGGAGGCGGCCGGGGCGGCGAGAATCACCACCCGGCTGGCCTTTTCCAGCAGCGGCAAGGCCGTGCGGGCGGCGCGGCTGGCTTCCTTGCCGCCGTCCCAGGCCACCACGGCGACGCCGCCGGCCTTCAGTCCCGGTCGGGCGACGATGGTCGGGCGCTGCTCGTCGGCGACGATCTGCTGGAAGGCCTCGGCCAGGGGGCCCCTACCCCGCGCGGCCTCGGTGTCGAACACCACCACGTCGGCCAGCCGGCCTTCCATGGAAAGACCCGCCCAGACCGGCGATTCCAACGACGTGAAGCGGATGTTGGCGTAGCCGCAGGCCTCGGCTGCGGCGCGGGCGGCCCGTTCGCCCTCGGCGCCGGCTTCCTTGAGGCTGTCCATGGCGGTGATCTGCACCCCGCCCATGAAGCCCTCGCCCATCCAGGGCATCAGGTCGGCGATGTCGGCCGGCGCGTGCACCGCGGCAACCTCGGCCTTGAAGGGCGCCGCGAGGGCGGCCGCCGATTTCAGGACTTCCGCATCGTGGGTCCCGCCCGCAAGCGGCGCCATGATCCTCGCCCAGCTCATTCAAGCTCTCCCTCGTTACCGAACCGTGATCTGATGACCACGCGTGGACATTGATCTTTGTCAAACGATGCGCCAGTTGAAGCGCCCTGCTGCAGAGCGTGACAGCCGCAAGTGGATGCCGGTTGCGGCGGCCGTCACGCTCTGAACTTTAACACTAGAGCCTGTTTTCCGGGCCGAATGGCCCGGACAGGCTCTGAAAGGAACGAACGGTTGGCGAAAGGGCTCCGGAGCACGCGCTCGGCGAACAATACACCAAGAGCGTGGCAGAGAATGCTGTCCGGTCGGCGCCTTGACCTGCTTGATCCTTCGCCGGTCGACATCGAGATAGAGGACATCGCCCACGGCCTGGCGCGGGTCGCCCGCTGGAATGGTCAAACCATTGGCGAGCATGGCTTTTCCGTCGCCCAGCATTCAATGGTCGTCGAGGAGCTGGTGGCCCACATCCTGCCCACGGTGGACCCCAAGTGGCGTCTCGCCGCCCTGCTGCACGACGCGTCGGAGTACGTCATCGGCGACATGATCAGCCCGTTCAAGGCGGCTCTTGGAGTCAGCTACAAGGATTTCGAGGAGCGGCTGGAACATGCCATCCACGCCCGTTTCGGCCTGCCGGCCAAGACCCCGGCGGCGATCAAGAAGCTGATCAAACAGGCCGACCGGGCTTGCGCCTTCTTCGAGGCCACGCAGCTGGCCGGGTTCGGCCACGACGAGGCCCTGACGATCTTTGGCGCCCCGCCGCCGGGCTATCGCCTGACCATCGAACCCCAGGCGCCCAGCGAGGCGCAAAGGCGGTATGTTCACCGCTTCCACGTCCTCTCGGAGGCGGCCGGGTTCGAACCCGTGCAGGCGGCCTTCGACACCGAGTAGGCGCCCGTGACCCTGATCGTCAGCCCCCTGCGCGACGTCGAGATGGTGGTCCGCTTCAAGCGGCCATCGCACCTGATCACCCTGCTCGACCCGCATCTGATGAGCGAGGCGCCCCGGTTCTTCCCTGACCGGCACCTGCAAATCGCCGTCGATGACATCTGGGAGCCGGTCGAGGGCAAGGTGGCCCCCGATCCGGGCCTGGTCAGCCGGATCCTTGACTTCGGTCGCGGCTGGAATGGCCAGTCGCCGCTGCTGGTGCACTGCTTGGCCGGGGTCAGCCGCTCGACGGCCACGGCCTACATCCTGGCCTGCGCGCACAATCCTGGCCTGCCGGAAGGCGACATCGCCAACGCCCTGCGCAAGGCCTCATCCTCGGCCACGCCCAATCCGCTGCTGGTGCGACTGGCCGACGACATGCTGGGCCGCGAGGGCCGGATGGTGGATGCGGTGGCCGCCATTGGCCAGGGCGTCTACGCCTATCCGGGCGCGCCATTCGAGCTGTCGCTGAAGCCCTGACGGCAACGGCCTTCCGCCCGGTGCGTTGCGCCAGTCTGGAGTCGCTGGAGTCGCACCATGACCGAGATCATCTACGAGATCGTCGAACACGACGGAGGCTGGGC
>JACRBD010000192.1 GCA_016234625.1 Caulobacterales bacterium
AGGCCACGGCCAGCAGGGCTGCCGGACGCCAGTCTCGTGGCGCCAGGGTCTGGGCGTGCCGGGCCGATTCGATGGCGTAGAAGCCCTGGCCGCGGCCGATCTGGGCGCGGGCGGCCTCCAGCAGTGCGTCCAGGTTGTCCGGCTCGATCACCAACACCTGGCCGGCGGCGTCGTAGGCTTCGGGGTACCGGCCCATCTGGCGCAAGGCGATGGCCAGGCTGAGGCCTGCCTCGGTGTCGCGGGGATCGATCTCCAGCTCGCGCGCCCAGAAGGCGGCGCGGGCCAGCGGATCGACCCGTTTGGCCTCGGCGCGCTGGGCGGCGCTGGCCTTGGCCCTGACGACCGGGCCGGCGGGGGTAATGGACGCGGCCGGCGTCGGCGGCGTCGCCGCGAAGGCCGGGGCGGCGACCAGGGTCAGAACGGTTGCGGCGAGGGCCGGCATGCGACACATGGGAGGCGAGCCTTTGGCGAAGTCTGGTTCGCAGCTTCGCCCCGCCGGCTCAAGGAATCGTTAAGCATAAATCGGCGCCCATGACCGAAGTCCTGCTCACCGCCCCGGATGCCTCCAATGGAGGCGTGACCATCCCCGTTTCCCTGATCGCCGAAGGCGCGCTCGACGGCCTGTCCCCGTTCGAACAGGGTCTGGCCGCCGCCGCCGAGTTCAAGGGCAAGGCAGGCCAGACGCTGGCCGTTCCCGGCCCCGACGGCAAGACCGTAAAGGTGCTGTTCGGCATCGGCGATCCAGGCCGGGCGGAGGCCATGGCCTTCCGCGCCCTGCCCGCGAAGCTGGCCGCAGGCGACTATCATCTGGAGGGTCTGCCCGCCGGGCTCGACCCGACCCAGGCGGCGCTGGCCTTCGGCCTCGGCAGCTACCGTTTCGACCGTTACCGCAAGAAGCGCGACGCCCGGGCCCGACTGGTCGCGCCGGCCGGCGCCGATGTCGCCGAGGCCCGCGAGGCGGCCCACGCCTGCGCCCTGGCCAGGGACATGGTCAACACCCCGGCCAACGACATGGGTCCGCTGCAGATCGAGACCATCGCCCGGGAAATCGCCGAGCGGCATGGCGCCACCTGCTCGGTGGTCACTGGCGACGATCTGCTGGAGCAGAACTACCCCTCGATCCACGCGGTCGGCCGGGCCGCCGATCCGCACCGCGCGCCACGGATCATCGAGCTGGGCTGGGGCAAGCCGGGCGACCCGCTGGTCGCCCTGGTCGGCAAGGGCGTGGTGTTCGACACCGGCGGGCTGGACATCAAGCCCTCCGCCGGCATGCGCAACATGAAGAAGGACATGGGCGGGGCGGCCCACGTCCTGGCCCTGGCGCGGATGGTCATGAGCGCCGAACTTCCCATCCGGCTGACGGTGCTGGTCCCGGTGGTCGAGAACGCCATCAGCGGCGACGCCATGCGGCCGGGCGACGTGCTGGCCACCCGCAAGGGGCTGACGGTCGAGGTGGGCAACACCGACGCCGAAGGGCGGCTGATCCTGTCCGACGCCCTGACCCGGGCCGGCGAGCTGGACCCGGCCCTGACCATTGACATGGCCACCCTGACCGGCGCGGCGCGCATCGCGCTGGGGCCGCAGGTGATCCCCTTCTACACCGACGACGAAACCCTCGCCGACCAGATCGCGGCGGCCTCGAAGGCGGTGTCCGATCCTCTTTGGCGCATGCCCCTGTGGGCCGGCTACGAGGAGGCGCTGGATGGCGACGTGGCCGACCTGAAGAACGATCCGGACGGCTGGGCCCAGGCGGGCTCGGTGACCGCGGCCCTGTTCCTCAAGCGTTTCGCCCCGCCCGGACCCTGGGTGCACCTGGACATCTTCGCCTGGAACCCCAAGGGCCGTCCGGGCTACCCCGTCGGCGCCGAGACCCAGGCCGTGCGGGCGCTGTTCGCCATGCTGCGGACGCGGTTCGGCTAGTCCGGCAGAACGCCCGCTAGCCAGCGGACCAGGTTGAGCATGAACTGCTTGTTGCGCGGCGCGTCGGGCGCGTTGAAGCCCATCTTGTTGCGGTTGGGACCGCCAACCTGGGCGGAGAACATGGCCGCCTCGCCGAACACGGCGATCCGGCCCTTGCCGACCCTCATTACCGCCCCCTGCAGGGCGCCGGCGACATCCTGTTTGGGCGTCCGGTCGTCGAACGTCCAGGCGACGGCCGGCTCCAGGCTGACATAGCCCTTCGGCAGCACCACCAGCGGACGGGCCGCGGCCGGTGCGCGGAAGGCCGAACCGGTGAAGGTGCGCAGCCGGTCGATTCGCTCGCTGTCGTCGCGGCCGCGAGTGACCGGGTCGTCCACCAGGGTTCCATCGGCGATCGAGAACAGATCGGGAGCCATCGTTCCTTCACGCAGGACGAAGCCATTGGAGAAATGGAAGCCAAAGGCGCTGGCCAGGTCTTCCGCCGACCCGGCGAACGGCATGTGGTCGGCGATCAGCAGCAACGAGCCTCCACCCTCGACCCAGGCCTTCACCGCCGCGATCTCCGCCGCGGTGAAGGCCGAGGGCGTCGGCAATTTCCAGCCGCCGTTCCCGTCATTGACCCCGTTGAGGGCGTTGGACACGACCAGGATGTCGACATCCTTCAGGCTCTCGGCGGTGAAGGACGTCGCGCGTCCCTCGACCCGGTAGCCATCGGCCCGCAGCACAGCCGCGAACGGCGCGAACCGTCCATCGACGGTGTGGAAGTTGTGGTGGCCGCCGTCGATGATCACCCGAGGCCCGGCGCCGGCCGCCCAGGCTGAGCGGGCGACCGTCAGGTCGGCGTCGGGGTCAGGCCCCTGCTGCGCGGCGACGGGACCGGTGAGCAGAACGGCCGCCGTGAGACAGGCCAGGGTCCGGAACAGGGCGCGCATGGTCGTTCTCCCGTGAAGCCGGCAGCAGACGCGAAAAAGGCCGTGGCGGACAAGCCGGCCACGGCCCTTCGAAGATTAAATCTCTGTCAGACGCCTAGTGGGCGGCCGGTGTCGCCGGGGCCGCGGCCGGGGGCGCCGCGTCGGTCGGGGCCGGAGCCGCTCCCTCGGCGGCAGCGGTCGTCGGGGCGGCGGCCGGCTTGGGCGCGGGCAGCGGCAGGGTCGAGCCGAGACTGTGCAAGTAGGCCAGCATGGCGACCCGGTCGTCCTGCTTCTTCAGGCCGACGAAGGTCATCTTGGTGCCGGCGATGTGTTTCTGCGGGGCTTTGACGAACTGGTCGAGCTCGTCCCAGGTCCAGACCGGGTGGCTGGCGGCATACTCGGTCATGGCCGGCGAATAGGCGAAGCCCGGGCGCGAGCCCGGCTTGCCGCCCAGCACGCCGAACAGGTTCGGGCCGGTGCCGTTGGCGCCGCCGGCGTCGAAGGTGTGGCAGGAGGCGCACTTGGCCGAGATGGCCTTGCCCAGGTCCGGGCTGGTCACCGGAATGACCGTGCCCCAGTCGGGCGCGACCTCGGCGACGGAGCCGCCTTCGGAGGCGGCCTCCGCCACCGTCACGGCATAGCCGGCCTTCTCGGGCGGCTCATGCTCGAACACGATGGCGGTCAGCTCGCGCAGGCCGAAGATGACAAGTCCGGTCGCCAGCAGTCCGCCGGCGATCTTGTTGAACGTAAGATCGCTCATATCCGCCTGTCTCAGTCCTCAAGTCAGCCCGCTGAACGAGCCAGAATCAGCGCTGTGGGAATCCCACGACGCGCCCCTTATTGCGCCGGGCTCTCTTACACGCTACCGCCCCTCGCGCAAGCCGGGCCCGGGGGTCCGATTGGCCCGAAATGATCCATGTCCAGACCGATGAACCCGATCGTCCTCATTCCGGCTCGCATGGCGGCCACCCGTCTGCCGGACAAGCCGCTGGCGGATATCGGCGGCCTGCCGATGATCGTCCGGGTCCTGCGCCAGGCGGAAAAGGCCGGCGTCGGTCCGGTACTGGTGGCCGCCGGCGACCAGGAAATCGTCGACGTCGTGAAGGCCGCCGGGGGGCTGGCCGTCCTGACCGACCCGAATCTGCCGTCGGGATCGGACCGAATTCTGGCGGCGCTGGAACTGTTCGACCCTGACGAAAAGCATGACGTCGTCATCAACCTGCAGGGCGACATGCCGTTCGTTGATCCGGCGATCGTCCGCACCCTGGTCGACTGTTTTGCCGATCATCCGACCCTGCGGATGGCCACCCTGGTGGCGCCGGAGGCCTCGCCGGCCGACCGCGCCAATCCCGACGTGGTCAAGGCGGTCCTGTCCCTCGCGCGAGACGCCGACTTCGGTCGCGCGCTCTATTTCACCCGGTCAACCCTGTATGGGGATGGTCCGGTCTGGCGGCACATCGGCATCTACGGCTACCGCCGGGACGCGCTGCGCCAGTTCGTCGAGGCCGCGCCGCCCACGCCGCTGGAAGTCCGCGAGAAGCTCGAGCAGCTGCGCGCCCTGGAACTGGGGGTCGAGATATGGGCCGCCGTCATCGCGTCTGCGCCGATCTCAGTGGACAATCCCTCCGACCTCGAAGCCGCCCGCGCCTACGCGAAAGCCAATCCATGAGCCCTCTTCCCAAGATCGCCTTCCAGGGCGAACCCGGCGCCAACAGCCACGAGGCCTGCCGGACCTATTTCCCCGACCACGAAGCGGCCCCCTATCCGACCTTCGAGGAAGCCTTCGACGCGGTGAAGTCCGGGGCCTGCGCCCTGGGCATGATCCCGGTGGAGAACTCCATCGCCGGCCGGGTGGCCGACGTGCACCATCTGCTGCCCAGCTCGGGCCTGAAGATCATCGGCGAGCGGTTCAAGCCGATCCGCTTCCAACTGATGGTCAACAAAGGGGTCAAGCTGGACCAGGTGCAGACCGTGTCCAGCATGGCCATCGCCCTGCACCAGTGCCGGGGCTCGTTGAAGAAGCTGGGCGTGAAGACCGAGGCTGTCGGCGACACCGCCGGCGCCGCCCGGGCGCTGGCCCAGCATCCCGACCCGACCCGCGGCGCCATCTCCCCGGCGCTGGCGGCGGAGATCTATGGCCTGGACATCGTCCTGCGCGATATCGAGGACGAGCGGCACAACACCACCCGCTTCCTGGTGATGACCGCCGACAAGTCCCCGGCGGCGCCGCCGTTCACCAGCCGCTGCATCACCAGCTTCTGCTTCAAGGTGAAGAACATCCCCGCGGCCCTCTACAAGGCCATGGGCGGGTTCGCGACCAATGGCGTGAACATGACCAAGCTGGAAAGCTACATGGAAGGCGGCGCCTTCACGGCCACCTTCTTCTACGCCGAGGTCGATGGCCGTCCCGAAGACCGGGGTCTGGCCATGGCGCTGGAAGAGCTGCGGTTCTTCTCGGAGAAGCTGGAGATCCTCGGGGTGTTTCCGGCGGATCCGTTCCGGGACCGCGTCTAGGGAGTAGGGGTTAGGGAGTAGGGAGTAGTTGAGCGGTGACGCCGACACTCCGATCCCTCTTGCTACTCCCTATTCCCTACGCCCTACTCCCTCCCCTCAAAAAACAGCCTGGGGAGGCACATATGATCCAAGGCATTCAATACCTGCAGTCCGTCCTGGCGCCGGTGCTGGCGCTGATCGTCTGGTCGCTGGTCATCTGGGTGTGGATGTACGTCAAGCGGCTGCCGGCGATGAGCAAGGCCGGGGTGAAGCCGCAGGACGCGCGGTTCCCGGGCTCGCTGAGCGTGCTGCCGGACGACGCCCGCGCGGCGGCGGACAACTACAACCACCTGATGGAACAGCCGACGATCTTCTATGCGCTGGCCCTCTTCACCTATCTCATCGGCCAGCAGAACGAATATACCGCCGCCCTGGCCTGGAGTTATGTGGTGCTGCGGGTCCTGCACAGCCTGGTCCAGGTCACCATCAACCTGGTGCCCCTGCGCTTTCTGCTCTTCGCCCTGTCGACCTTCGCGCTGATGGTCTGGGCCGGATACGTGGTGATGGGCGTTCTGGGGAGCTAGGGCTTGGGGAGTAGGGAGTAGGGAGTAGGGAGTAGCAAAGGGTAGGCGCTGCCCCGGCGGCGTGAACCGCTTGGACTACTCCCTACTCCCTACGCCCTAACCTTCCCCCTCCGCCCAGCTCTTCACCAGCTGGTGGGCGATGGCCAGGGGGGGCGGAGCAAAGCAGCCGTCGAAGCCGCCGGCGATCAGCTGGCGGGCTTCCTCGCGAGTGAACCAGCGGACGGCCTCCAGCTCGGTCTGGTCGGGCCGGGCGTCGTTGCTGTCGACCTCGGCGATCAGGCCGATCATCAGGGAATTGGGGTACGGCCAGGGCTGGGTCGAGTGATAACGGACCTTTGTCGCCGTCAGGGCCGCTTCCTCGAACAGTTCGCGGGCGCAGGCCTCCTCCATGGTCTCGCCCGGCTCGAGGAAGCCGGCCAGGGCCGAATACATGCCCTTGGGCCAGATCGCCTGGCGGCCCAGCAGGCATTTGCCCTCGAACGTCGCCAGCATGATCACCACCGGGTCGGTGCGCGGGAAGTGTTCGGCCTTGCACGAGGTGCAGACCCGTTTCCAGCCGCCCTCGGCGACCTGGCTCTGCTCGCCGCAGGCGGCGCAATGGCGGTGTTTGCGACGCCATTCGAACATCCCCTTGGCCGTGGCGGTGATCGCCGCCTCGGTGGCCGGCAGGGTGGTGGCGACGCTGCGCAGGTCCTTGAACTCGCCCACGCCCTCCAGCGGCCCGTCGCAGGGATCGAGGCCGCCTTCCAGGTCGACGGCGAACACCGCGGTGTCCTTCCACAGGCCGAGGAACAGCAGCCGCTCCCAGACGCCGCCGGCCAGCTCCAGGCCCATGGCGGCCGGCACATAGGCCAGCTGGACACCGCCGTCCTTGGACTTCTCGGTCAATGGCTGGCCGTTCCACAACGGGATGGCCAGCGAGGCCGGGTCGGTCAGCAGGCCATCGAGCCAGGCCTGGTCGCCGCGCCGCTCGCTGGCGCGGGTCAGGGGGTTGCCGGAGAAGACGTTGGAGATCGCGGAGAGGGCCATGGCGGCTTGTTTCCACCAACGGCGTTACGAGGCAAGTCCCGCATCCCTCCCCCATATCTCCAATCCGTCATGGCCCGGCTTGTCCAGGCCACCCATGAACACGACGCCTGAGAACGAAGCGTTGGCTGGTCGGCGCAACAACGGCAAGCCTCGATGTGCTTGGGTGGCCCGGACAAGCCGGGCCATGACGGCATTTGGATTGGGGGACAGGTGTTGCGCTTGCCCCTCCGATCCACGATATAGGCCTTGGAGATCGGCGATGGGCGGACGCCTCGCCAACCTGGTCAGGGCCGGAAGGCAGCAGCCACAACGAGATTTGCTCCGGGTCGTTGTCCGGTCTCCACCCTTCCCCATTTTTCGCTGATGTACACTTCGTCCTTCGACACGCGCTCTGGCGAGCGCTGCTCAGGATGACGTAGAGTGGAGACTCAGGATGTCGTCATCCTGAGCAGCAGCCGAAGGCTGCGTGTCGAAGGACGCACGGACCCGAATGGCCGAGACCGACGCACCGCTGGAGCCGCCGCCCTGGGACGAGGAGCTCCCCGAGCGCGATCCCGATACGGCGGACATCTTCGGCGCGCCCGAGCCTGAACCCGCGCCCGAGCCAGAGCTGATCCCCGAGGCGGCGCCAGCGCTGGCGTCCATGGCCGAGCCGCAGGACCAGGGCGCGGCCTACACCGTGCTGGCCCGCAAGTACCGGCCGCGGACCTTCGAGGACCTGATTGGCCAGGAGGCCATGGTCAGGACCCTGACCAACGCCTTCTCCAGCGGCCGCATAGCCCACGCCTTCATGCTCACCGGCGTGCGGGGGGTCGGCAAGACCACCACCGCCCGCCTGCTGGCCCGGGCCCTGAACTACGAGAGCGATACAGTCCACCAGCCGTCCGTCGACCTGTCCGTCGACGGCCGCCACTGCCGCGCCATCGTCGAGGGCCGGCACATGGACGTGCTGGAGCTGGATGCCGCCAGCCGCACCAAGGTCGACGAAATGCGCGAGCTGCTGGACGGGGTGCGCTATTCCCCGACCGAGGCCCGCTACAAGGTCTACGTCATCGACGAAGTGCACATGCTGTCGACGGCGGCGTTCAACGCGCTGCTGAAGACGCTGGAAGAGCCGCCGCCGCACGCCAAGTTCATCTTCGCCACCACCGAGATCCGCAAGGTGCCGGTGACCATCCTCAGCCGCTGCCAGCGGTTCGACCTTCGCCGGGTCGAGCCAGAGGTGCTGGTGGGGCACCTGGGCCGCATCGCCGAGGCCGAGGGCGCCCGCATCGACGCCGAGGGCCTGGCCCTGATCTCCCGCGCCGCCGAGGGTTCGGTGCGCGACGGCCTGAGCCTGCTCGACCAGGCCATCGTCCAGGCCGACCGGGGCCAGATCGTCTCCGCCGCCGTGGTCCGCGACATGCTGGGCCTGGCCGACCGGGCCCTGACCATCGCCCTGTTCGAGCACGTGATGAGCGGAAAGACCGGCGAGGCCCTGGCCCAGTTCAAGGACCTGTGGGGCTTCGGGGTCGACCCGGCCCAGGTGATGCTTGACCTGCTGGAGCATAACCACGGCGCCTCGGTGGCCAAGGCCCTGGGCCCCGACGCCCTGCACCTGCCGAAGGACCAGGCCGCCCGCCTGGCGGCCATCGGCGCCACCGCCTCGGCCGGAACCCTGTCGCGGCTGTGGCAGATGCTGCTCAAGGCCTATGAGGAGGTGCGCCGCGCGCCCGACCCGCAGGCCGCTGTCGAGATGGCCCTGATCCGCCTCTGCTACGCCGCCGATCTCCCCGGGCCGGAGGAGGCGCTGAAGGCCCTGCGCGACGGCGAACCGATGCCCGGTGGCGGAGGCGGCGTGTCGCACTCCGGCGGCGGCGGGACCACGGCCTCGGCCGGCGGCGCCTTCGCGGTCCAGGCCCGGGTCGCCGCGCCCGCGCCTCTGGCCGCGCCCCAGACCACGGCCGCCCTCGCCTCGTTCGAGGATGTGCTGGCCCTGATCCAGAGCAAGCGTGACATCACCCTGCTGATGGACGTGCAACAGTACGTCCGGCCGATCAGCTTCCGCCCCGGGGCCATCGAGTTCGAGCCAGCGCCGCGCACGCCAGCGGACCTGACGCGGCGGCTGTCCTCCCGCCTCAAGGAATGGACCGGCCAGACCTGGCTGGTCGCCACCGCCGGCGGCGGCGGGGCCGAGAGCGCCTGGGAACGCCAGAAGCGCGAGGAGCGCGAGGCCCGCGACCAGATCCTCGCCGACCCCTTCGTCATGTCGGTGATGGACGCCTTTCCCGGCGCCGAACTGCTCGGCGTGCGGCAGCTTGCGGTTCCGCAGGGGGAAGCGGTTAGCGTCAATCCTGACGAGGACGCCGAGGAGGACTGACGCTCCCTGCGTGCTTCGAGCCCCGGACTTGATCCGGGGGGACCTAAGGGTCCGCTCCTCAGCATGACGGCAGTGTTTGATCTCCGTCTTCGTCATCCTGAGGAGCGAGCCTCAAGCGAGCGTCTCGAAGGACGCATTTGCCCATCCGCGCCGCCAGATGCGTTGAGGGCCACAGGGAGTTGAACCATGTCCAAAGCCAATGGCCGCAAGGCGATCTTCATCACCGGCGCGGCGTCAGGCATGGGGCTGGAGACGGCCCGGTTGTTCCATGAGAAGGGCTGGTTCGTCGGCGGCGTGGACGTCAACGAGGCGGGCCTGGACGCCCTGCGGACCGAACTGGGCGCTGAAAACTGCCTGATCAGCCGGCTGGATGTCACAGACCGCGAGGCCTACCGCGCCACCCTGGCGGCCTTCGCGCAGGCCACCGACGGCAAGCTCGACCTGATGTTCAACAACGCCGGCATCGGCCGGGGCGGTCCTTACGAGGACATGCCCTGGGAGGACGCCATGGCGGTGATCAACATCAACCTGGTCGCCGTGCTCAGCGGCATCCACCTGGCCATTCCGCTGCTCAAGGCGACGCCGGGTTCACTGTGCTTCTCGACCTCGTCCAGCTCGGCGATCTTCGGCATGGCCGGCATCGCCGTCTATTCAGCCACCAAACACGCGGTGAAGGGCTTCACCGAAGCCCTTTCGGTCGAGCTCAAGCCGTTCGGCGTGCGGGTCGCCGACACCCTGCCCGGGATGATCGACACCCCGATCCTGCCCGACGAGGCCAAGGCCAACGCCCCGACCGAAGGCATGTGGCGCCTGACCCCGCCGCGCGAAGTGGCCGAGGCCGTCTGGGCCGCCTACCACACCGACAAGATCCATTGGTACGTGCCGACCGAGCTGGAAGCCTTCGACCTGGTGGTCACCCAGCACCCGGAGATGGTCCGCGACCAGATGGCCGCGTCGGGGATGTTCAATCGGTCGCAGCCGTAGGCCGTGCGTCCTTCGAGACGCGATCCTGAGGGATCGCTCCTCAGGATGACGGGCAGGGTTTGATTCCACCTATATTCGTCATGGTGAGGAGCGAGGCATCAGCCGAGCGTCTCGAACCACGCACTCTTTCGCCGGTCGGCAAGCCTGCTAAGACAGGCCCATGGCCGCCACCGCCGGACCCGAGATCGAGCGACTGATCGCCCTGCTGGGCAAGCTGCCGGGGCTGGGGCCCCGGTCGGCGCGGCGGGCCGCGCTGGCGCTGCTGAAGCGGCGGGAACAGCTGCTCGACCCCCTGACGGACGCGATGATCGACGCCCGGGCCAAGGTGCGCACCTGCACTGCCTGCGGCTCGCTGGACACCGCCGACCCCTGCGCCATCTGCGCGGACACGGCCCGCGACGGCGGCCTGCTGTGCGTGGTCGAGGAAGTGGGGTCAGTCTGGGCGCTCGAACGGGCCAGCGCCTTCCGCGGCCGCTATCATGTGCTCGGCGGGCTGCTGTCGGCCCTGGACGGCATGGGGCCGGAGAAGCTGCGCGTGGCCGAGCTGATGAACCGCGCCACCACCGGCGGCGTGCGCGAGGTGATCCTGGCCCTGCCCGCCACGGTCGACGGCCAGACCACCGCCCACTACCTCGCCGAGCGGCTAGCGCCCCGCGGCGTGCCGGTGACCATGCTTGCGCGCGGCGTGCCGGTGGGCGGCGACCTCGACTGGCTGGACGACGGCACCATCGCCCAGGCGCTGCGGGCGAGAAGGCCGGCCTAAGAAGACCCAACCCCCGTCATCCTCGCCGTTGTGGCGAGGACCCCTCCACCCACTTCCCAAACGCGTCAAGCTGGAACGCCGCCCGTGCGGCTGCGCGAGGGGTCCTCGGGACAAGCCCGAGGATGACGGGCTTGTTTGCCCGATGACGGATCACGGAAATGCCGCTAGGAACGGAGCATGAACGATCCGACGACCATCGCCCTCGCGGCCGCCACCGTCTTCGCCATCGCCTTCCTCGGCGTGCTGGTGCTGTGGCTGCGCGAGCGGGGGCAGTCGGTGAAGCTGGCGACCGAGCTGGCCGGCGCCGTCGAGCGCGCCCGCCTGCAGGAGGACGCCCGCGCCACCATGGGCGACTACCTGCGGGCCCAGGCCGAGCAGACCGCCACCGCCACCGCCGAGGCCCTGCTCAAGCGCACCGACGAGACCTTCCGCAGCCGCGAGGCGCTGCACCAGGAGCGGCTGGCCGCCCAGCTGAAGCCGGTGGCCGAAAGCCTGGCCAAGTTCGAGGCCCAGGTCACCGCCGTGGAAAAGGCCCGCGCCGAGGAGACCGGCGGCCTGAAGGCCCAGATCACCGCCCTGATGGAGGCCTCCACCGCCACCCAGGCCGAGGCCCGCAAGCTGTCGGCCGCCCTGCGCCGGGGGGCCGGCGTGCAGGGCCGCTGGGGCGAGCAGACCCTGCGCAACGTCCTCGACGCCGCCGGCCTGTCGGCCCAGTACGACTTCGTCGAACAGTTCAGCCTCGATACCGAGGAAGGCCGCCGCCGGCCCGACGTGAAGGTGCGAATGCCCGCCGGGGCGGTGTTCGCCATCGACGCCAAATGCTCGCTGAACGCCTTCATGGACGCTCAGGAGACGGCCGACGAGAGCACCCGCGACGCCGCCCTGACCCGCCACGCCCAGAGCGTGCGCGGCCACATGCAGGGGCTGTCGTCCAAGGCCTACTGGGACCAGTTCGGCGACGAACGGTCGCCCGACTTCGTGGCCATGTTCGTACCCGGCGACGGCTTCCTCGCCGCCGCCCTGGACCGGATGCCGGACCTGATGACCGAGGCCATGGACAAGCGGGTGCTGCTGGTCACCCCGACCACGCTGTTCGCCCTGTGCAAGGCCGTCGCCTACGGCTGGCGGGTCGAGGAACAGGCGGCCAACGCCGACAAGATCGCCGCCCTCGGCCGCGAGCTCTACAAGCGTCTGTCGGTGATGGGCGGCCACGCCTCCAGCGTCGGCAAGGCGCTGGAGGCGGCGGTCAGCCGCTACAACCAGTTTGTCGGCTCACTGGAAGGCCAGGTGCTGACCCAGGCCCGCCGCTTCGAGGACCTGAAGGTCGACCACGAGGGCAAGGAACTGCCCGTGATCGAGCCGGTGGAGACCGCCGTGCGGTCGCTGAGCAAGCTGACCGCGACTGAAGCCGCCGCCTTGACGGTTTCGGATGCCGCCCCTACCTCGTGATCGCCATGTCTCTCCGCCG
>JACRBD010000193.1 GCA_016234625.1 Caulobacterales bacterium
GCGTGGGTTTCGAACCGGTGGTCACGCGATCCGCCCTCGGCGTTGAAGCCCCAGGCCACCGCCAGGGCCTCGATCAGAGTCGACTTGCCCGAGCCGTTCTCACCGACCAGGAAGGTCACGCGCGGGTGGAACTTCAGGCTGCGCAGACTGCGCACGACCGGCAGATTGAAAGGGTACACGCCATCGTCCCAACCCTCGCGCCGGATGAACTGCGCTTCGATCCAGTAGGGGGAGGTGAGGCCGGTCATGGCGTGGGCGCGCGCTCCTTTTCCGGCCGGATGAGATCGAGCCCTGAGGCCTTGATGGAATTGGAGCTCCGTCGGCCGCCTTGGTCAAGGACGGCCCTGCGGGCCGCCGCTCCGCGGCCGCCGGAGGCGGTCCTTGAGCAAGTCGCCCGACGGAGCAAAGCTGGCCGTCAAGACATCAGGACGCGTCTGCTGCCGGGAGGGAATGCTCTCCGCTCCAGGTTACATTGTAGGGGATGCTTCTAGCGGCGGCTGCCTGGCCCAATGCGTGGTTCATCTCGGGACTTACGAGGGCGGCGATATAGCCAAATTGTCCGCAGCCTATAACGGCTGGATCGCCCGGCGACCCGTAGCTCCAACCGAATGCGATGAGCAGACATATCGCGGCATCGAGCTTGTCCTGATCCGCCTTTCGAGGGCTTTCAAGGGCGCTTGCCTCCCAAAGCCAGTCCGCCAAAGGTGACAGGCCCGCCAAAGTCGCCACACCAGCCATGCCGTTGCAGACCAGTCGCCAGTCGGCGAGGTCGAACTTGCTCCTCAGGGCCGGATTGTATTTTGCGGCGCGCCCTCGAGAGAAAATAGCGGGCTGCAGGCTTGGAAGCGCGAGGGCGGGGAACACCTCGATCGCGAAACGACCGATTGTTTCGACCCGTGCTTCATTCGGATTGAGGCGAACTGACGCTGCTTCGAGGAACCGCCAGATTGGAGCGCTGTCTCCAAAGAACCGCGCGCCGCCGCCTCCGCGCCGGGCAGGTTGAACGCCTCCGCCAAGCTTGCCGATGATCGAGCTGGCGACGCGTTCGCAGGGTCGCATTCCGTCCGCGTTCGGCACAATCAGGGGCTGGTCGATACCGATGAGGACGTAGTCGGCGTCGTGGGCCGCGTCGGCGACGAATTCCGCGGCGGCGCTGAAACCCGCGAGGCGAGGTGGCAGGAAGGTCGCTGGTTCGTCGCCCTCCAGGACGAGGGCGCAGATCGCGCCCGGGGCCTTTGGGTTGTCGGCCCACGCCGAATCAAAGCCGATGAAAACCCGTTTCATCCTCTCACCCCGGCGAGATCATCTTCTCCGGACGCACCGCCTCGTCGAACTCCGCGTCGGTCAGATAGCCGCCGCCGACGGCTTCCTCGCGCAGGGTCGTGCCGTTCTTGTGGGCCGTCTTGGCGATCTTGGCGCAGGCGTCGTAGCCCAGCTTGCCGTTGAGGGCCGTAACCAGCATCAACGAGTTGTCCAGGCCGCGCTTGATGTTGTCCTCGCGCGGCTCGATGCCGACGACGCAGTTGTCGGTAAAGCTGATCGCCGCGTCGGCCACCAGCCGGACCGACTGCAGGAAGTTGTAGGCCATCACCGGATTGAACACGTTCAGCTCGAAATGACCGCTGGCCCCGGCGAAGGTGATGGCGGCGTGATTGCCGAATACCTGGGTGCAGACCATGGTCAGGGCCTCGCACTGGGTCGGGTTGACCTTGCCCGGCATGATCGAGCTGCCAGGCTCGTTTTCCGGCAGGCTTAGTTCGCCCAGGCCCGAACGGGGGCCGGAGCCGAGGAAGCGGATGTCGTTGGCGATCTTGAACAGGCTGGCGGCGACCGTGTTGATAGCCCCGTGGCTGAAGACCATGGCGTCATGGGCGGCCAGGGCTTCGAACTTGTTCGGGGCGGTGGTGAAGGCCAGGCCGGTGATGGCGGCGATCCGCTCGGCGACCTTCTCGGCGAAGCCGACGGGGGCGTTGAGGCCGGTGCCGACGGCCGTGCCACCCTGGGCCAGCTCCATCAGCTGCGGCAGGGTCTGCTCGATCCTATGGATGCCGTTGGCGATCTGCTGGGCGTAGCCGCCGAACTCCTGGCCCAGGGTCAGGGGGGTGGCGTCCTGGGTGTGGGTGCGGCCGATCTTGATGATGCCCTGCCAGGCGTCGGACTTGGCCTTCAGGGCCGCATGCAGATGCTTGAGGGCGGGCAGCAGGTCGTGAACCACCTGTTCGGCGCAGGCGATGTGCATGGCCGTGGGGTAGGTGTCGTTGGACGACTGGCTCATGTTGACGTGGTCGTTGGGATGGACCGGCTTTTTGGAGCCCATCTCGCCGCCGAGCATCTCGATGGCGCGGTTACTGATCACCTCGTTGGCGTTCATGTTCGACTGGGTGCCCGAGCCGGTCTGCCAGACCACCAGCGGGAAGTGGTCGTTCAGCTTGCCCTCGATGACCTCGTTGGCCGCCTTGACGATCGTCTCGGCGATCTTCGGGGCCAGCTTGCCCAAGGCCAGGTTGGTCTCGGCGGCGGCGCGCTTGACGATGCCCAGGGCGCGAACGACCGGCAGGGGCTGCTTCTCCCATCCGATCCTGAAGTTGCCCAGGCTGCGTTGCGACTGGGCGCCCCAGTAGCGGTCGGCGGCGACCTCGATGGGGCCAAAGGTGTCGGTCTCGGTGCGCGTGGCGGTCATGATCGTCTCGTGTGAAATCTGGTCGCGGGTGTAGCCGGGAGATCGGCCCACGAAAAGGCTCACCCGTTCGAGATGCGCCGATCCGCCAAAATGGCTTGGGGGACGATCAGCCCCGAATACTCGGCGACTTCTGGAAGCGAAATGACGGCTCCCATATTGTCGCCCACGTCGTCTTCAAACCAGGGCTTGGCGTCGAGAGCTTGGTCGACCGTTCCACCGATCGGACCGAAATGGATCTGCAGCGTGCCCCATCGATAGCGGATGTAGATGGGGCGTCCATCGACGAGCCGGCCCTCCCATTGGGAAGGCGCGGCGCTGCAGGTCAGTTTCAGTTCGGCGACCTCGACGGTCATCTTCCGCTCGACTACAGCGATGGATGAAATTGTGCAGCTCTCCAGCCACGTCTCATTTTACCACTCTGGCGGGGGTTTGGGAGAGACCTCTTCGCATGACCGACGACTGGACCGTCCACGGAAAGGTGCGCGCCCGCGAGGGCGGCGGGACGCTGGAGCTGGTCGTCGATGGCCTGACCACCCAGGCGAAATACTACAAGCCGCTGATCTACGAGTTCTTCCGCAAGGCCTGGCGCGGGTCGCGGCCGGTGTGGGGCGACTTCGCCGTCGAGATCATCATGGAGTTTCAGGGCGACCCGCCCTGGCTGGATCTCGACAACCTGGCCAAGGCGATCCTCGACTCGATCAAGGGTCACGCCTTCCACGACGACAGTCAGGTGGCCCGGCTGCTGGTGGAGCGGCGTCCGGGCGAGCGCGAGCGGATCACCGTGCGCGCGACACGGCTCGCCTAGGACCGTCGAAGGCCACGCCGGCCAGCAGGGCGTCGCCCAGCAGCATGAATGCGGCGTAGCGGCCGAGGCTGACTGGATCCCAGGCCGGGAAGATGTCCTTGAACAGGGCCACCATGATCGCCGCGCCGATCAGGCCGGGGGCGGCGAACACCGCCGCGGCCAGCAAGCGCTTGCGGCGCGGCGTGTGACGCAGGCGGGTGGCCACGTAGAACAGGAAGGTCACCGCCCCACCGACGAGGAAGGCGTTGGCCGCGTAAAACCAGAACGACGTCTCCAGCAGCCCCGCCCCGAAGGCCGCGTACCAGGCCGTGGAGACCGCGAAGGCCAGAACCCCCGCCAGACCAAAGGTCAGACCGTCTTCTTTTGACACGACAACCACCCCGAACCACCCAGTTTCATCCTTGGGATGCGAGGGCGGCGCCAAGAAGCTGGCGCATTGTCGCGGGCCAGAGCCTTCCCGTGTCGAGCTAGTTCATTCGACACCGGAAAAAGGCTCTGGAATCCTAAACTGAGCGCGCGTTCTGATCGCAAAACCGCGCACACTTTTGCGGAACGCGCTCGGGAAGTCAGCTCGCCCAGGGCACCAGCGCGCCGCGCATCAGCAGCACGAGGGACAGGCAGGCATAGATCAGGGTGGTGGCGGTGAAGCGCAGTTTGCGGCCCACCGTCCAGCTTTCCACCCGCCGCCCGCCGCGCCAGATGAACGGCAGAAGCACCAGGGTCACCGCCGAGAGGATGGCGGCCACCAGGGCGCAGGACGAGGCGATCAGCATCCAGCCGCCGGGCCAGTCGAAGAAGATTGCCGCGATGTCGGCGGCCTTGCCGGCCCAGATGGCCAGAGCGCCGGCGGCCAGCAGCCAGAGAACCGCCTGGGTCGTTTGCATCAGGCTGGCGCGCCGCTGCATCGGGGTCTCGCGATGGTCCTTGCGGTCGCGCATGAGCAGGCCGCCCAGGGTCGCCAGGGCGGCGATCACCGCCAGCAGGCCCAGATTGACCAGCCAGCCCTGGCCGCCGAAAAAGCCGACCCGCTGGAACGCCGCCGCGCCGGTGGAGCTGAAATAGCGGACCGCCCGGCCGTCCTGCATGACAAAGCTTATTTTCCGCCAGCCGCCGACCTCGCGGAACCGGCCGCCGGTCCCTTCGGGCACCCACAGGGACGAACTGTCGAAGCCCGTGATCAGCAGCTGTCCACGGTCGGTCACGCTGACGCTGGTGCGGCTGTTGATCAGGCCTATGAACTGCTCAAGGCCGCGATAGGACCGCCGGCTGGAGACATACTGGCCCTCGAAGATCCGGCCGTTCTGCTTCAGCCAGGTTGAGCCGGCCTCCGGCAGGGTCGGGGCGGGCCCGTAGAAGCGCTGCACGATGCGGCCGGTCAGCTGGTGGGTCAGCCGCCCGCCGGTTTCCGAATTGGCCGCGACGAAGACGCCCAGACCCAGCTCAGGGACCATCATCATTGACGAGCGGAACGACAGCAGCTCTCCGTCATGGCCCCAGGCGGTGCGGCCGCCGGGCAGCTGGAAGGCGGCGAAGCCATGGCCGAACCCCGCCACGTCGGGGGCGGGCCGGGACTGCGCACGGAAGAAACCGGCCGCCGTCGCCGGGCTGTAGACCTGCACCCCGTCCAGGGTTCCGCCGTTGAGGATCATGGTCATGTAGCGGGCCATGTCCGCGGCGGTGGTCGAGGCACCGCCCGCGGGCGCGATCTGGGCGGTGAATTCATAGGGCCGTTCGCGCCAGCCCGCGGCGGTCCACAGGTAGCCGTCGGCCAGGTCGCGGGCCAGGGCGGCGGGCATCGGCGCGGGCAGGTCCGGACGGGCCGGATAGGGATCGCGGAAGGTCGTGTGGGTCATGCCCAGCGGGCCGGTGACGCCGGTTTCGATCAACCGCTCGAAGGGCTTGCCGGAGACCCAGGCCGCCGCCGCGCCGGCCAGGGCCACGCCGTAGTTGGAGTAGGCCGGCAGGGATCCGGCCTCGCGCACCCGGCGGGGCCGCTCCTGCCGCAGATAGACAGCCAGCGGCCGCACCCGGCGGGCGTCGCGCTCGAACAGCTGGCCGAGAGCCCGGTCCTCGAAACCGGGGGTGTGGGCCATGAGGTCGATCACCCGCACCGGGCGGTCGTAACCGCCGTCGCGCACCTGGATCTTCTCGGGCAGGTAGAGGTTGATCGGGGCGTCCAGCCGCATGCGGCCGGCCTCGACCTCCTTCATCACCGCGATCCAGGTGAAGGTCTTGGAGATTGAGGCGATGCGGAACAGGGTCCGGTCGGGATCGACCGGCCGGGCCGGGTCCAGTTTGGCGAAGCCGTAGCCCTTCTTCAGCACCACCTGGCCGTTCTGGACCACCGAGACCGTCACGCCGGGGATGTGGTCGGCGGCCATGGCGTCGCGCACGATGCCGTCGACATAGGCCTCCAGCTCGGCCGGGGGCAGGGGCGCCGCGCCGGCGACAGGCGGGGCGGTCACGGCCGCGGGAATGGCGGGCGCGGGGGCGGCCGCAACCGGAGCCTGTCCGGCGGCCGGGGCCACGCCGATCAGAATGGACAGCACAGCCGCGAGCGCGACTTTGGGCAGCGATTGCAAGACGGTATCCCCGGGGAAGGTCGTTCAGCGGTGTTCTAGGGCGCCAGACGGGCCGGGCATAGGCCGGTCGGCGGTCAAGGTTGCGCGATGGCCCTGGCGCCGTCCGGAAACGGCATCATGCCCAGCCGTAAGCGCAGATTGCCGTCGATCGACACCTGGGGTTCCGACGGCGGCGACAGTTTCATGGCGGCCTCGCGGCGGGTTACGCAGGCCTGGATCGCCGGGGCCAGGGCCGGGAAGTTGCGCACCGATCCGACCGACTCGAGGAAACAGGCGTCGAAATAGGGGTACTTGTCCTCGGCGCTGCAGCCGAACGAGCTGCGGTCGGGCCGGGCTGCGGTCACGACCATTCGGTTGGGCCCCTTCAGATAGGGCACGAAGGAGCCGGAGAAGCAGGCCGAGACGAACACGATGGTCGGCCGGTCGGGGCAGGCTTCCTCGACCATGGCGGCCATTTCGGAGGGCGAAAACATGAACGTCCTGCCGCCCACGTCCAGCACCGCGCCCTCCCGGGGCGCGCCGTGGGAGGTGTAGTAGATCAGGCAGCC
>JACRBD010000195.1 GCA_016234625.1 Caulobacterales bacterium
AGATGGTCGAGGCCATCGGCGGCATCCATCTCGGCGAGGTGGTCGAAGGGCAGCTGCGCTTCCCGCTGGTCGCCCGCCTGCCGGCCGCCATCCGCGACGACCCCGACCGCCTCGCCGAGCTGCCGATCCTGGCCGCTGGGGGCGAGCGCCTGCCGCTCGGTTCGGTGACCAGGATCGAAGCCACCCAGGAGCCGCTGACCATCGCCCGCGAGTGGGGCCAGCGCCGCATCGTCATCCAGTGCAATGTGCAGGGGCGCGATGTCGCCTCGTTCGTGGCCGATGCCCAGGCCGCCATCGCCAAGGAGGTCGTCCTGCCGCCAGGCCGCTGGCGTATCGAATGGGGCGGCCAGTTCGAGAACCTCGAACGCGCCCGCGCCCGGCTGGCCCTGGTCGTGCCGGTGGCCCTGCTCTCGATCTTCCTGCTGCTGCGCTGGTCGCTCGGTTCGACCATGTTGGCCATCCTGGTCTACACCGCCGTGCCGGTGGCGGCGGTCGGCGGCGTCGCCGGACTGTGGCTGCGCGGCATGCCCTTCTCGATCTCGGCCGCGGTGGGCTTCATCGCTCTGGCCGGTGTCGCCGTACTCAATGGCCTGGTGATGGTGACCTTCATCCGCCAGCTTCGCCGGCAGGGTATGCCGTTGGCCGAGGCGATCGAGCAGGGCTCGCTCGTCCGCCTGCGGCCGGTGCTGATGACGGCGCTGGTCGCAGCGCTGGGATTCATCCCCATGGCCCTGGCCACCGGCATGGGCGCAGAGGTGCAGCGCCCGCTCGCGACGGTGGTCATCAGCGGCATCCTGTCCTCGACCCTGCTCACCCTCTTCCTCATCCCGGTGCTCTACGGCTGGTTCGAGCCGAAGACCCTCGATGAACCTGATCCTGTCGGTGCCCCGCCGACCGAACCCGGGCCAACGCCCATCACCAAGGAGAACGCATGATCCGCCATCTCACCCTCTGCGCCCTGCTGCTGGCCGGTGCCGGCGTCCTCGCTGCCGAGGACAAGCCCGCCACCCCAGCCGAGGCCGCGAAGGTCGAGCACCTCAAATCGGACCAGTGGTGCTGGACCCACGACCTGCCCAAGGACAAATGCACCACCTGCGACCGGAAGCTCATTCCGGCACTCAAGAAATCGAAGGACTGGTGCGGCGAGCACGAAATCGCCGAGTCCCTGTGCGTGAAGTGCGATCCCAAGGCCAAGGAGCGCATCGCCGCGCTACGCCCGACTGAAAAGCCCAAGGACGCGAAGTAATCGACCTCCCCACCCGGATAGTTCCTATCCGGGTGGGGCAGTGACTCCTATCCACCCGCAGGAATGTGCTGGCTGGGATTCCACAGCTGTCTGACGCGCTGCCCGGCCCAGTCGATGATCGTGACCAGGACGAGGATGGCGATCAGAACAACGCCGAAGCGGTCCCAGTCGCCATATTCCTGGTAGGTCTGCAGGAGCAGGCCGACCCCACCGGCCCCGACGTAGCCGACGATGGCGGCCGATCGCAGATTGTACTCCAGCATCCACAGCCCGTGACTGGCGAGCTGGGTACGCAGCTGCGGCCAGGTGCCCCAGCGGAACGCCTGGATCGCGTTGGCGTCCATCGCCCGCAGGCTGCGCGCCGGCCACTGGTCGGTGGCGTCGATCGACTCGGAGAAGAACTTGGCGAGATAGCCGGCGCTGTAGCCGGACAGCGCAAGGCAACCGGCGAGGGCGTTTGGCCCAGTGATCGCCACCGCGAGCACCGCCCAGACCAGCGCCGGCACGCTGCGCACGGCGTTGAGGAGCAGCCGAGCCGGAATGGCGATCCACCACGGCGAGACCGTGCGTGAAGCGGCCAGGGCGAGAGGCAGGCTGGCCACCGCAGCGACAGCGGTCGCGACCAGGGCAATGCGGGCGGTCTCCAGCATGGCCCAGCCGACATCGGGCAGGACCGACCAGTCGGGCGGGAGGAACCGTCCGACGAAGACGGTGAAGTTCGCCCAGTAATCCAGGTTCCGGCCGCTGCCGCGGATGCCCGTGGCGGCCATGCACACTAGGGCGACGAAGATCACCATGCTCCAGTCGACGCCGTCCAGACGCCGCCAACCCGGCCGTTCCCGGGACGATGTCATCGCGGCAGTCTCCGCAGGCGCCAGGTGGTATCGCCGGCGAAGGCCAGCTCGCGGTCCGCGCACTCGTCGACCAGGACCTGCTGGTGGACGACGGCGAGCACCGCGCGTCCCGTCGTCGCCGCCTCCGCGCGCAGCCGGCCCATCACCCGGCGGCTGGATTCCTCATCGAGCTGCGACACCGGCTCGTCGAGGAGGACGATGTTGCCGCGATGGTGTAACGCCCGGGCGACGGATAGGCGTTGGCGCTCGCCGCCGCTGGCCGTGGCCACTGGGCGGTCCAGCAGATGGCCGACGCCCAGGTCCTCGGCCAGACGGCAGGCGTGACCGGCCTCATGGCTAGGCATGCCCAGCCAGGCGTTCCACCAGGGCAGTGCGTGGAGCCGGCCGGCGAGGATGGCCTGGAGGCCGGTGATCGTCCCGGGGATACCGGTGTCCTGGAACGCCACCGCGATTGCGCCGCGACGGCGGCCGGGGATCTCCACTGAGCCGCTGCGTGGCCGATCAAGGCCGGCGAGGACACGCACCAGGCTGCTCTTGCCGCAGCCTGAGGGGCCGGTCACAGCCAGCACCTCGCCAGGCTGCAGTTCAAGTGACAGGTCATCGATGAGCCGGCGCCCGCCATAGCCGAGGGAGATCCCGCGGCAGGCCAGCACCGGTCGAGTGTCCGTCGTCATCAGAGCTTCATCGCCTTGACTGCGGCCAGGGCGGCCCGGATCGGCGCCAGATGTACCTGCTCATCGACCTCAACCAGTGCTCCGCCGAAGACGCGATCGCGCAGGCCCGCCTCCAAATTGGTGATGGCCTTGGCCAGGGCAGCACCTTCCTTTGCCGGCAGGGCGGAGCGGATAACCAGGACATGGGTCGGCACCGGCCCCTGGCTGGCGAGGACCTTGAGGCGGGCCTTCTGCTCGGGAGTGAGGTGCTTGTCCCCCTCGAACACGTAGTCGCTGACCGCCGCCGCCTCGGCGCTGCCGTCGAGGACGCGCTCGACCGCGCTAACGTAGCCGGTGCCGTAGAACACGTTGCCGACCCCAAAGAAATCGGTGGGCGAGCCGCCGGCTTTTATCAGGTCCTTCTGCTGCAGGTCGTACAGCGGCACGATGCACCCACTGGTCGAGGTTCGGCTGGCGAACGCCACCGGTTTACCGGCCAACTGCGCGATCCCGCTGTATGGCTTGTCGGCCAAGGTGAGCCAGACGCTGCTGTAGGAGGTTTTGCCTTTCACCTGCACCGCCAGGGCGATATGCGCCGGAGCCGGCTTGGCGGGGTCGATGGCCTCCTTGGCGAAGTCGGTCGAGGCGACATGCGCGGCGTCGATCGTACCGTTGGTCAGTCCGGTGGAGATCACCGCAGCGGAGGTCGGAACGATGACCTCGACCGGACGGCCGACCGCGGCTCCCAGCAGACGGGACAGTTCGCCACGCTCGGCCGCCATCGCCTCCGGGTTCTTGTCCGGCTTCAGGGCGATGACTAGGCGGGGCTGATCAGCCGCAGCCAGCATGGTGGCGACGAAAACGAGGGCGAGGAATCGGGTCATGGTTTCTCCGTGGATGGGGTGGGGTGGGGTGGGATGGGGTGGATCAGCATGCTGCACTGGTGATCGTGGCCGGACGCCAGCCACACAGCACCATGCAATCGCGAAGCGCCTCGGGTTCGACTTCGCCGATCTCCACCTCGTTGCGCTGCGGAATCCACCGTTCGCCATGCGCACGGGCGAGCCTGCTTGCGGGTGCCTGGAGTGGTGTGACTTCGATGTCGCCCGTCGCTGCTGCGCCCTGTTTCGCGGACACTGTGTGCCCAGGAAGCTGGAGCCGACGCTGGTCACTGGGACGGCGGGTAAGTTGGGCGGTAGGCATGGTCTTTTGCAGCCTGGGGAGGCAGGTTACCCCATCATCGACTATTGCAAATGATTATCATCATCATATAAGTGAGTCCCTCGGCCCTCTGCACGCGGTGCCGCCGGATCTGACCAGGAAAGGGACCCGTTATGACCATCACCTTCGTCTCTACGGCAGACCAGCGAATCTGGATGCGACTTCTCAACCTCGATGGCGAGTTGTGCTGGCAGCGTGCTCAGCGGCGTCGGAGCCGGTCCCAACTGCGAAAAGCGGGAGCGGGTACCGGTACGAAGCAATGACCAGAGACCTGCCGTTATACAAGAACCTACCGGTACGCCTAACCTTGCACCGCAACCAGGGGCAATGCGTAGCCGTTCGCTACACTCGATGGTAGGAACCTCAAGGCTTGGCTGGTGGCAGTGGCCATCTGTTGGGCCGGTAGCAGAATCAGACCATCCAACCCGGAGATCCCATGCTCAGCACCAATCTCATCGATCGCATGAACACCCAGATCACTCTGGAGTTCTTCTCGTCCAACCTCTATCTGCAGATGGCAGCCTGGTGCGA
>JACRBD010000196.1 GCA_016234625.1 Caulobacterales bacterium
CCTCAACGGCCGCATCACCGCGATCCGGCCGCACATGGCCCATCTGTCGAAGCTGAACCTCAAGGCCGAGGTCGAGGTGCGGCCGGTGCCCAAGGAGATCGAGGCCGGCGCGGGCCTCGGATACATGAACTTCGCCTCGCTCGATGGCTCGCGGCCGGCGATCTACTACGTGAACCTGCACGATACCGGCAACTGGCCACGCTACACCCTGTGCAGCTTGACCATGCACGAGGCGCTTCCCGGCCACGCCTGGCAGGGGGCCTATCTGGCCGAGCGGAGTGACCGCATCCCGACCATCAGCTCATTGATGGGCTTCAACGCCTTCATCGAGGGTTGGGCCCTGTATGCCGAGCAGATGGCCGACGAGGTCGGCATGTATGACGACGATCCCATGGGCCGGCTGGGATATCTGCAGGCGCTGCGGTTCCGCGCCGCCCGGCTGGTGGTCGACACCGGCCTGCACCACAAGCGCTGGAGCCGCGACAAGACCATCGACTGGATGACTGCCGCCACGGGCCGCGCCAAGGGGGCCATCACCAGCGAGGTTGACCGCTACTGCGCCAGCCCAGGCCAGGCCTGCGGCTACAAGGTCGGCCACACCGAGATCGTCCGCCTGCGCGAGACGGCCAAGGCGGCGTTGGGCGCGAAGTTCGACATCCGCGACTTCAACGACGCGGTGGTCGCCACCGGCGGCGTGCCGATCACTGTGCTGGCCTCGGTCATCGACCGCTATGTGAAGGGCGCCTGACCCCGCGCCGGGTCCAGGGGGCGTATCGGTCGGGGCGGGTCCGGTCTAGGAAGGGCCGATGACCCGTCAAACCGTCCATATCATCGGCGCCGGCCCCGCCGGCCTGATGGCCGCCGAGCGGCTGGCCGCCGCCGGCCTGGCGGTGGTGATCCACGAGGCCATGTCCTCGCCGTCGCGCAAGCTGCTGATGGCCGGGCGGGGCGGGCTGAACCTGACCCATACCGAGCCCCTGCCGGAGTTCCTCGGCCGCTACGGCGCGGCCACGGCCACGATTGCGCCCTGGCTGGAGCGGTTCTCGCCCACCGATCTGATCGGCTGGGCCGAGGGCCTCGGCCAGGTGACTTTCGTCGGCTCGTCCGGCCGGGTGTTTCCCCGGGCGATGAAGGCCTCGCCCCTGCTGCGGGCCTGGCTGGCCCGGCTGTCGGCGGCGGGCGTCGAACTGCGGACCCGGTCGCGCTGGACCGGATTCGACGGCAAGGGGCTAACGTTCGACACGTCCGACGGCCCCCGGACCGAGCGGCCCGACGCCGTCGTTCTGGGCCTGGGTGGCGCCAGTTGGCCCCGGCTGGGGTCGGACGGCGCCTGGCGGCCATTGCTGGAGGCGAAGGGCGTGACCGTCTCGCCCTTCCGACCGTCAAATGTCGGTTTCGATGTGGCCTGGTCGGCGATCTTCGCCTGCCGGTTCGCCGGACAGCCGCTCAAACCCATCGCCCTGTCCCATGGCGAACACACCGTGCGCGGCGAGGCCATGGTTACGCGCTATGGCCTGGAGGGCGGTGCGGTCTACACCCTGTCGGCGGGATTGCGGGACGCCATTGACCGCGACGGCGCCACGATCCTGACGGTCGATCTGCGGCCGGACCTCGCCATCGAGACCCTGGCCGCGCGGCTGGCCAGGCCCCGGGGCAAGGACAGCGTGACCAACTGGCTGCGCAAGGCCGCCGGCCTGTCGCCGGTCGCCGTCGGGCTGCTGCGAGAAATTCCGGGTGATCTGCCCATGGGGGCCGACAAGCTCGCCCGGCGCATCAAGGCCGTGCGCCTGACCCTGACCGGGGTGCAGGGCCTGGACCGCGCCATTTCATCGGCCGGCGGCGTCGCCCTGACCCAGATCGATGACGGTCTGATGCTGAAAGCTCTGCCCGGGACTTTCGTCGCCGGCGAGATGCTCGACTGGGAAGCGCCCACGGGCGGTTACCTCCTGCAGGCGGCGATGGCCTCCGGCGTGGCGGCGGCGGCCGGCGTGCTCGCCTGGCTGACACAGGCCGCGGGAACGGATTCGCGGCCGGTGGGTTGATCAGCGTCCGCGGCGAACTTACCCAACCACGCGCGACCATTTGCCCTCGGGTCGTTAACGGGAAGCATGCTGGTGCGGGCGCAAGGTGGTCTCAAGGAAGACGCCTGTGGAAGCGCCCATGCCCCGGTTTCGATCACCAGGACCCGGTTTCGCGAGGATCGCCGCGGCTGGCCGTCGGCGTGCGCGGGTGATCCGATGACCCGAGACGCCAGCCCCCCTTCCGGCGTCCTGGACGTCATGACATCGATCGAACTGGCGCGCCGGGGAACCTGGGACCGGATCGGGTTCGCCGCGATTTTCGGCGTGATCGGGCTCTACGTCGTCCCGTGGATGGCGTCGCTCGCCTGGGTTTCGGTAATCGTGGCCTGGGAGCTGCTCCTGATCCCGGCCATTGACCGGGTCGTGTCCAGCCTGCGGGAGGAACAGGGCGCGCTGGCTTTCGTGGTCACCAACTTCTTCGGGGGAGTCGTCTATCAGTGGTTGGCCCTGTTCTGGCTGGCGGATGGCTCGCACGTGGGCGTGGCGATGGCGACTACCTGGATCGCCGGGGCGATCCTGACCACTTTCATCCATTTCAACGCCAATCCGCGGCTGCTGGTGGCCACAATGCTTCCGCTGTGCATCGCGACCGTCGTTGGGCCAACCCTGGCTTACGGCTTCAGCTGGGAAGCGGTGCTGATCCCCGCGTTGTTAGGACTCTACCTGCTGTCGGCGCGGCGCTTCTCGGTCGATCACGGGGCCATCCTGCGTCAGCTGGCCGATCGGCAGGTGGCATTCGCCGATCTTGAGCGAAAGCTCTCGATCGCCGTCGAGGCTTCGGGCGACGGAATGTTTGAGATGGACCTCCTGCGTCAGGAAACACAGGTCAGCCCAGCCTGGCTGGCCATGCTGGGCTACGCGCCCGGCGATTTCCCGTCACCCATGCGCGGTGTCCGCGACCTGATTCATCCGGACGACCTGACTGGTCTTTGGCGGGCCTACGAAGAGCACTTCGAAGGCCAGACGCCCTACACCGCCTCCGAGCTCCGCATGCGCTGCAAGGACGGGTCATACAAATGGGTGCTCTCCCGCGGCCGGCTGGTGGCGCGCGCCCCTGACGGCCGGCCCTGGCGCGTGGTTGGAACCACCATCGACATCTCCGAACGCAAGGCCCTGGAGCACCAGCTCGAGGCCGCCCGGGACCTGGCCGAGAGCGCCAACACCGCCAAGAGCGCCTTCGTCGCCAATATGAGCCATGAAATCCGCACGCCCCTGAACGGTGTGATCGGCATCGCCGGCGCCCTGGCGCGGACCCGGCTCTCCGCCAGCCAGCGGGAAATGGTGGCGCTGGTGGAGTCCTCGGGCATGCTGCTCGAACGCCTGCTGTCCGATATTCTCGACCAGGCGAAGATCGAAGCGGGCAAGTTCCAGCTGCAGGTCGCCAACTTCGATCTGCGTCAGGAGATCGGGGCCGCGGCCGAGTTGATGCGCGTTCGCGCCGACGAGAAGGGCCTGGCCTTCCAGGTCGCCTATTCCGACACCGCCAGCGGATGGTTCGAGGGCGACGCGGTCCGGATTCGGCAGATCATCTCGAACCTGGCGTCCAACGCCATCAAGTTCACCGCCGCTGGCGAGGTGGCCGTCAGGGTCGATCTGACCCGGTCGGATCAGGCCGGCGGGCCGGCCATCCTGTCGATCGAGGTCGCCGACACCCGCATCGGCTTCGACTCCGAGGTCGCGGGCCGGCTATTTGGCCGGTTCGTGCAGGCCGATGGTTCGAACTCGCGGAAATTCGGCGGCACGGGACTGGGGCTTGCCATCTGCAAGGCCCTGATCGAGCTGATGGGTGGGGAGATCACCGCCGCGTCCACGCCGGGGGAGGGAAGCGTGTTCCGGGTGACGATCCCGCTGAGACCCGCGATCCAGACTGGTGAGCAACCGCGGCCATTCGCAGAACCGAATGCTGACGGCGGGGCGCCTGACCGGAGGCTGCGGATCCTGCTGGCCGAAGATCACCCTACCAACCAGCGGGTCGTTCAGCTGATCCTCGAACCGGTCGGCATCGAGCTGATGACGGTCGACAACGGCCAGGAGGCCGTCGGCGCCTATGCGCCAGGCCGGTTCGACCTGATTCTGATGGACATGCAGATGCCGGTGATGGACGGGCTGGCGGCGACCCGGGCGATCCGGGCGCTCGAACGGAACGCGGGATGGCCGCCGACGCCGATCGCCATGTTCACCGCCAACGCCATGGACGAGCATCTGCTGCTGGCGGCGCAGGCCGGCGCCAACCACCACATCTCCAAGCCGATCACGCCGGAGCGACTGCTCGCCGGAATCGAGCATGCGCTCAACCCCGAGCCGGACGCGGCATCGCCGGCGCTCGAAGCCCGCGGGCGCTAAGACCACACGGGGCGTCATCGCGCCGGGCGGCGGCTCTGGCGCGGCCGGGTCCGGAACCAGTCTGCGCGGCAAATGAGCATCCGGGCCCTTTGACGGCGCTGGTGGTCGATCCTGTTGGTGTTTTCCTGGCTGATGGCCCTAGGCGGGGTGCATGCGTGTACTCGTGATCGATCCTGATCCCGCCCGGGCGGCGCTGGTCGCCGAAGGGCTGGCCGGCGTCGATCCCCTGGACGTGCGGCAGTCGGCGATTTTCAACGCCGCCGAGGCGCTGGCGTTCGGGCCCGACGTGATTGTGGTCGCCTGCGACAGCCCGGACCGCGACACTCTGGAGAGCCTGCGCGAAGCGACCCAGACCAATCCCCGCCCCATCGTGATGTTCGCCGACCGGTCGGAGCCGGGGCTGGCCGAACAGGCCGTGCGCGCCGGCGTGGCGGCCTATGTGGTCGATGGGCTTGCGCCCGGCCGGGTGCGGCCGATCCTCGACGTGGCCATGAGCCGGTTCTCCCTGATGCAGCAGCTTCGCGGCGACCTGGCCAAGGCCAAGGCCGACCTGCAGTCGCGCAAGACCGTCGACCGCGCCAAGGGGCTGTTGATGAAGGAGCGCGGCCTGGACGAGGAGGCCGCCTATGGCCTGCTGCGCAAGCTGGCCATGGACAAGGGCCGGCCCATCGGCGCGGTGGCCGCGGACCTGCTGGCCTTCGCCGGCATACTGAAGGGGGACGGGGCGTGAGTGATCGCGTTGAGCTGCGATTGGGCTTCATCCCGCTGGTCGATTGTGCCCCGCTGGTGGTGGCGGTGGAGGAGGGGTTCTTCGCCGACGAAGGGCTGTCGGTCACCCTCAGCCGCGAGGCCTCGTGGGCCAACATCCGGGACAAGGTCGCGGTGGGAGCCCTGGATGGCGCGCACATGCTGGGACCGATGGTCCTGGCGGCCAGTCTCGGGTCGGCTGGACTGGTGACGCCCACGGTCGCGCCTCTGGCGCTCAATGCAGGTGGCAGCGCCATCACCGTGTCCAGGGCTCTGGCGGCCGAGCTGCGCGACATCGCGCCGGCCACGACACCTTGCTCGGCCGGTCCGCTGGCGGCCCTGATCGCCGCCCGCGCCGCGGCCGGCACCCCGCCGCTTTCCTTCGCCGTGGTGTTTCCCTACTCGATCCACAACTACCAGCTCCGCTACTGGCTGGCCGAAGCCGGGATCGACCCGGACCGGGATGTGCGCATCGTGGTGACGCCGCCGCCGCGCATGGCCGAGCGGCTCCGGTCGGGCGAGATCGACGGCTTCTGCGTCGGGGCGCCCTGGAACGCGGTGTCGGTGCTGGAGGGCGCCGGCGAGATTCTCATTCGCGCGTCCGAGTTCTGGCGCGGCGCTCCGGACAAGGTGTTCGGCGTGACGCGGGCCTTCGCCGAGGCGCGACCCGATACGCTGCAGGCGGCCCTGCGGGCCTTGCTGCGCGCCGGGGTCTGGGCCGATTCGCCTGGCAATCGCGGCGCCCTGGCGACAATGCTGGCTTCGCCTCGCTATGTCGGTTCGCCCGAAGCCACGGTGGCGGCGTCATTGATGAGGCCCGGAGCAGAGGGACAGGCGCCGGTCGCCGATCCGATCGTGTTCCACAACAACGCCGCCAGCTTTCCCTGGCGTAGCCACGCGGTCTGGTTCCTGACCCAGATGCTGCGGTGGGGCCAGATCGGGGAAGCCGTCGATATTCCGGCGCTCGCGCGGTCGGTCTATCGGCCGGATCTGTTCCGGACCGCCGCGGCGAGTCTGGGCCTTGCCGCGCCGCTGGTCGATGAGAAGGTCGAAGGCGCGCATGCGGCGGCCTGGACGCTCGATGAGGCGACCGCGCCCATCCCGATGGCGGGCGACCTGTTCTTCGACGGCAAGGTGTTCGATGCCGGCCAGCCGCTGGCCTATGCCCGCTCTTTCGCGGTCGGACGGGCCAGGTCGCCTGAAATGTGAGCGTCGGGCGGCGATCCGGCGCTCGTCTATTGTGCAACTGCGAGATCGATAGGCCGCAAATCCCAGTGTTTGCATTTCGCAGTTGCGAGATGGGGCGGCCGACCGCCTGATCAGGGCGAGCGAGCGGGACAACGATGTTCCGCAAGGCCCGTGAACGGGCCGCCGGCCGGACTCTCCTCCAGTCGGTAGCGTTAGATGCGGACAATGGCGTCCGGAACGAGGTTGCGACCTCGTCCGGGCGTCATTTTTTAGTGCCTGAACAAAGGGATACGGGCATGATGAAGACGAAGGAACTACTGACGGCCGGGGTCGCGGCCATCGCCTTGCTGACCAGTACTGGAGCTCTGGCCCAGTCACCTCAGGCCGAAACAGCCGCGGCGCCGGCGGCCGACGAAGCGGAGGCTGAGGAAGCGACGCCTTCGGACATTCCGGTCGAACCGCCGGCCCCGCCGCCGACGATCAGCGAGGCCATCGGCGCCGGCAAACTGATCCTGGAGGCGCGCGCCCGCTACGAAGCCGTCGATCAGGTCGGCCTGGCCAATACCGGCGAGGCCATGACCCTGCGCACCCGGCTGGGCTGGGAGACCGGCGCCTGGCATGACATCAAGGCGCTGGTCGAGTTCGAGGATGTCCGCCAGATCGGGTCGGAGGACTTCAACGTCCAGGTTCCCGGCGTCGCGCCCAGCCTGAACGGCAAGCCGACCTATCCGATTATCAACGACCCGGACGTCACCGAGCTCAACAGACTGCAGCTGACCTGGTCGCCGGGCAGCGACCTGCAGGTGGTGGTCGGCCGCCAGCGCGTGCTGCTCGAGGACCAGCGGTTCGTCGGCAATGTCGGCTGGCGTCAGGACGAACAGACCTTTGACGCCCTGCGCGTCGATGCGGCCCGGGGCAAACTCAAGGCCACCTACGTCTACGTCACCCACGTCAACCGCATCCTCGGCGAACTGCGTGACTGGGAGTCAGACAGCCAGCTGGCCAACGTCACCTGGTCGATCGCCGAGCCGCTGAAGCTGCAGGGCTTCGTCTACGCCCTGGATTTCGCCAACAGCCCGGCCAACTCCAACATCACCCAGGGCGTCAAGGCCTCGGGCAAGACCTGGGTGGGCCTCGTCCAGCTGGCCTACAACGCCACCTGGGCCCGCCAGAGTGACTACAACGGCGCCACCCCGGACTTCGATCTCGACTACGCCGGCGGCGACGTCGCGGGCACGTTCGACATCTACACGGTCAGGCTTTCCTACGAGTCCCTGGAGGGCAACGGCGCGCGCGGTTTCACCACGCCGCTGGCCACGGTTCACGCCTTCCAGGGCTGGGCTGACGCCTGGGTCTCGCCTGGCGGCAACAAGGGATTTCGCGACGGGCTCGAGGACCTGAACCTAACGCTGGTCGTCAAGCCGCGGTTCAAGTTCAAGTACCTGTTCAACAGCGAATTCACGGTCCGCTACCACGACTTCGACGACCAGCTGACCGGCGCCGACCTGGCCAGCGAGTGGAACCTGCAGGCCACCGCCGCGATCACCCCAAAGATCAGTGTGCTGATCAAGTACGCCGATTTCGAGCGCGAGACCTCCGTGCCTCTGGGCACGGCCGCTCCGCCCGCCTCCCGCACCAAGGGCTGGATCAGCCTCGAATACCGGTTCTGAGCGCGAACCCGGAACCCGATCTCAAGGACATCAGACACATGACCCAAGACAGCAAATCCGGACTGACCCGCCGCGGCGCCATCACCGCCACGATCGCCACACTGGCCGCCGCGCGGGCCGCCTTCCCGGGCGGGGCCCACGCCGCCGGACCCGGCCCCGAGGTCAGCAAGGCCAGGCTGGGCTTCATCGCCCTGACCGATGCCTCGCCGCTGATCATCGCCAAGGAGCGCGGCCTGTTCACCAAATACGGTATGCCGGACGTGGAGGTGCTCAAACAGGCTTCCTGGGCCGCCACCCGCGACAACCTGGTTCTCGGTTCGGGCGGCGGCGGCATCGACGGGGCGCACATCCTGACTCCGATGCCCTACCAGTTCACCGCCGGCGTCGGCGTCAGCAAGCCGCTGCCGATGAACATCCTTGCCCGGCTGAACCTCAACGGTCAGGGGATCTCGGTCGGCAATGACTTGAAAGCGGTGAAGGTCGGGCTGAGCAGCGCCGGGGCCAAGGCGAAGTTCGCCCAGCTCAAGGCGGCCGGGAACACCGCCAAGGTGGCCATGACCTTCCGCGGCGGCACGCACGACCTGTGGGTTCGCTACTGGCTGGCGGCGGGCGGGATCAACCCCGACACCGACATTTCGACCATCGTCATTCCGCCCCCGCAGATGGTCGCCAACATGAAGGCCGGCACCCAGGACGTGTTCTGCGTCGGCGAGCCCTGGAATGGCCAGCTGGTCAATCAGAAGGTCGGCTACACCGCCTGCGCGACCAGTGAACTCTGGATGGACCATCCGGAGAAATGCCTCGGCATGCGGGCCGACTGGGTCGCGAAATACCCACGCGCCGCACCGGCCATCACCATGGCCGTGATGGAAGCCCAGATGTGGTGCGACAAGATGGCCAACCGTCCGGCCATGTGTTCGATCGTGTCGGGCCGGCAGTACATCAACGTGCCGATCGGCGACATCCTCCCGCGCCTGCAGGGAACGATCAACTACGGCGACGGCCGGTCCGTCAAAGGCTCGCCGCACTACATGAAGTTCTGGGCCAACAACGCCTCCTTCCCCTTCAAGTCGCATGACCTGTGGTTTGTCACCGAGAACGTGCGCTGGGGCGTGCTGCCGGGCGGGACCAACAAGCAGGCGTTGGTGGCCAAGGTGAACCGCGCCGACATCTGGCGCTCCGCCGCCAAGTCACTCGGCGTGCCCGCGCCGGCCTCCGACAGCCGGGGTGTCGAGCGGTTCTTCGACGGCAAGGTCTTCGACCCGTCCAACCCGTCCGCCTATCTCGCCAGCCAGCCGATCAAGAAATAGGCGTGAGACCAGGACCGGAGACTGTCATGAGTGTACCCGCGCCGAAGTTCGAAACCGTGGAGCAGGTTCCGACGCCGCCCGATGTTCAGCCTACCGCCGTGGTCCTGCCCTTGCCCCGAAAGGGCAACGGGCTCCTGCGGTGGCTGGGCGAGGCCGCCAGACAGGTCGCCAGCGCGGTGATTCCGCCCGTGCTGGTGCTGGCCGTGCTGCTGGCGGTCTGGGAGATGCTGATGGCCGGCCAGACAGGCGGGCTGCCGGCCCCCTCGACGATCTGGCTTGAGTCGAAGGATCTGATCCTCGACCCATTCTTTGATCGTGGAGGGGTCGACAAGGGGCTGTTCTGGCACGTGCTGACCAGCCTCAGCCGGGTCGGCGTCGGTTTCTCTCTCGCGGCGGTGGTCGGCATCGGCCTGGGCGTGCTCGTCGGGGTCAATCTGTGGGCCCACCGCGGTCTCGACCCGATCTTCCAGGTGCTGCGGACGGTGCCGCCGCTGGCCTGGCTGCCGATCAGCCTGGCGGTGTTCCGCGAGGCCCAGCCATCGGCGTTGTTCGTGATCTTCGTCACCGCCATCTGGCCGATCGTCATCAACACCGCCGCCGGGGTCCGCAACCTGCCGGCCGACTACATCAATGTCTCGCGGGTTCTGCGCCTCTCACCGCTGGAGTTCTTCTTCCGCATCCTGCTGCCGGCCACCACGCCGCATGTGTTCACCGGCCTGCGCATCGGCATCGGCATGAGCTGGCTGGCCATCGTCGCCTCCGAAATGCTGCTCGGCGGCGTGGGCGTCGGCTTCTTCATCTGGGACCAGTACAACTCGTCCCGCATCTCCGACATCGTTGTCGCCCTGCTCTGGGTGGGACTGACCGGCTATCTGCTCGACCGCATGGTCGCGCTCCTCGGCCGGCTGATCTCACGCGGCTCGGCGGCCTAGGGAGCGACCGAGCATGGCCAGCAAAGCCTACCTTTCCATCGAATCCGTCGGCGTCTCCTTCTCCCGCGGCGCGGTTGCCACGGAGGTGCTGCGGGATGTCAGCCTGCGGGTCGACGAGGGTGAGTTCGTCTCCATCATCGGCCACTCCGGCTGCGGGAAATCGACGCTTCTGAACGTGGTCGCGGGTCTAGTGCCGGTGACCCGGGGGGCCGTCATCCTCGACAGGCAGGCCGTCGAGGCTCCGGGCCCCGACAGGGCGGTGGTGTTCCAGAACCACTCCCTGCTGCCGTGGCTGTCGGTCTACGAGAACGTGAAGCTCGCGGTCGACAAGGTTTTCGCCGGCAAGCGCAGCCGAGCCGAACGCCGCGACTGGGTGATGCACAACCTCGCCCTGGTGCAGATGACCCATGCCAGAAACCAGCGTCCGTCCGAGATCAGCGGCGGCATGAAGCAGCGGGTCGGCATCGCCCGGGCGCTGGCGATGGAGCCCAAGGTGCTGCTGCTGGACGAGCCGTTCGGGGCCCTGGACGCCCTGACGCGCGCCCATCTGCAGGACAGCGTCATGGAAATCCACGGCAAGCTGAAGAACACCGTGCTGATGGTCACCCACGACGTGGACGAGGCGGCGCTGCTGTCGGATCGCATCGTCATGATGACCAACGGGCCGGCCGCCCACATCGGCGAGATCCAGCCCGTCGACCTACCCCGGCCTCGCAAACGTCTGGAGATCGACCGTGAGCCGGCCTACCTCAACGCCCGTCACGCGGTGATCGCCTTCCTCTATGCCCGCCACGGGACTGTGCGCGACGCGGCCTGAGGGCGCCTGCGGAATGGGCGCCCTGCTGCCCATTCGCCGTGCATTTGTGCGGCGCAGCATCGTTTGCGTCGCCGACCGTCTCACGCGGCTGGCGTCCGCGGCGGCGATCACGCCAATGGACCTCAGGCCGACGGACAACGATGTTCGCGGCTGATTGAGACGACCGCTCGGATGCGGCCACCCCAGCGGCGAAGTCGCCGCTCTCGTTCATCCGAGGCGTCCCATGTTGCATCGTTCGTTCCTCAAGGCGGGTCACACCCCCACCCTGTTCGCGTCCTTCCTCTATTTCGATCTCAGCTTCATGGTCTGGGTGCTGCTTGGCCCGCTGGGCGTGGCCATCGCCAAGGACTTTGGGCTCGACCCGGCCCAGAAGGGCTTCATGGTCGCCGTGCCGGTCCTGTCCGGCGCCCTGCTGCGCCTCGTCGCCGGGGTCATGGTCGACCGCATCGGGCCCAGGAAGACCGGCGTGATCGGCCAGGTCATCGTGCTGACCGGCCTGACGATCGCCTGGCTGCTGGGCGTCCAGAACTATTCCCAGGTGCTGATCCTCGGCCTGCTGCTCGGCGTGGCCGGCGCCTCGTTCGCCGTGGCCCTGCCGCTGGCCTCACGCTGGTATCCGCCGGAGCATCAGGGCCTGGCGCTGGGCATCGCCGGGGCCGGTAACTCGGGCACCGCCCTGGCCGCGCTGTTCGCGCCGCTGCTGGCCAAGGCCTTCGGCTGGGGCAATGTCATCGGCCTGGCGGCGATCCCGCTGGCGGTGGCCCTGGCGGTCTTCGTCCTGTTCGCCAAGGACGCCCCCGAGCAGCCGGCGCCGAAGAAGCTGGCCGAGTACCTCGACGTGCTGAAGGTTCCGGACGCCTGGTGGCTGATGCTGCTCTACTTCGTCACCTTCGGCGGTTTCGTCGGCCTGTCCTCGTCCCTGACCATCTATTTCAACAGCGAGTACGGGCTGGACCCGGTGATCGCGGGCTTCTTCACCGCCGCCTGCGTGTTCGCCGGCTCCTTCATCCGGCCGGTGGGCGGGGCGTTGGCGGACCGCGTGGGCGGCGTGCGCACCCTGACCGTCGTCTATCTGCTTGCAGCCGCCGGACTGGCCATCGCCAGCTTCCACATGGGCAGCGCCTGGCTGGCCCTGGCGGTGCTGATGTTCGCCATGATGGCCCTGGGCGCCGGCAACGGCGCGGTGTTCCAGCTGGCCCCGCAGCGGTTCCGCAAGGAGATCGGCGTGGTCACCGGCTTCATCGGCATGACCGGCGGCGTCGGCGGCTTTTACCTCGCCTCCAGCCTTGGCCTCGCCCGCAAGCTGACCGGCAGCTACCAGATCGGCTTCCTCGGCTTCGCGGGCCTGGCGCTGCTGGCCCTGGTGGCGCTGGTCGGGCTGAAGAACCACTGGCGGGCAGTCTGGCCGACCCTGCACGGCGACGACCCCGTTCCGGTCCGGCTGTAGGAGCGCCGGTCATGACCAAGCAGAGACTGGTCGTCATCGGCAACGGCATGGCGGGGTGCCGCGCCGTGGAAGAGGTCCTCAAGCGGGACCCCGACCGCTACGAGATCGCCATCTTCGGCGCCGAGCCGAGGGTCAACTACAACCGCATCATGCTCTCGCCGGTGCTGGCCGGAGAGAAGACCTTCGCCGACATTGTCATCAATGACGAGGCCTGGTACCGCGACAATGGCGTCACCCTGCATGCCGGCCGGGCGGTCACCGGCCTGGACCTGGCCGGTCGCCGGGTGCTGGCCGAGGGTGGGCTGGAGGTCGGCTACGATCGCCTGATCCTGGCCACAGGCTCGGACCCGGTGCGGTTGCCTCTCCCCGGGGCGGACCTCGCGGGCGTGGTGACCTTCCGCGATCTGGACGATGTCGAGGCGATGGTCGCGGCCTCGGCGGCGCCGGGCGCCCGGGCGGTGGTCATCGGCGGCGGCCTGCTGGGCCTCGAGGCCGCCTATGGCCTCGCCCGTCGGGGCATGGCGGCCACCGTGGTCCATCTGATGGACGTCCTGATGGAGCGCCAGCTGGACGAGTCCGCCGGCTTCCTGCTGCGGCAGGCCCTGGCCGATCGGGGCGTCGAGACGGTGCTGGGCGCCCAGTCCGAGGAGATTGTCGGCGAAGGCGGCAAGGTCGCCGGCCTGAAGCTGAAGGACGGGACCATCCTGCCCTGCGACCTGCTGGTCATGGCCGTGGGCATCCGGCCCAACGCGGCGCTGGGCAAGGCGGCCGGGCTGGAGGTCAACCGCGGGCTGGTGGTCGATGACGCCATGCGCACCTCCGATCCGGCGGTGTTCGCGGTCGGCGAGTGCGCCGAGCATCGCGGCCAGTGCTACGGCCTGGTCGCCCCGATCTGGGAGATGTGCCGGGCCCTGGCCGAGGCCCTGACGGACGGGGCTGGGGTCTATGAGGGTTCGGTCCTGTCGACGCGGCTGAAGGTCTCCGGCGTCGACGTCTTCTCCGCCGGCCGGTTCGCCGGTGGCGACGGCTGCGAGGACATCGTGTTCCGCGACGCCGCCCGCGGCGTCTACAAGCGGGTGGTCATCGAGGACGGCAAGGTCGCCGGCGCGGTGCTGTTCGGCGACGCGGCGGACGGCGGCTGGTACTTCGACCTGATGAAGTCCGGCCGCGAGGTGGCCGATATCCGCGAGACCCTGATCTTCGGTCAGGCGATCACCGAGGGGCTGGCCGGCCTGGACCCTAGTTCGGCCGTTGCGGCCATGGCCGACGAGCAGGAAATCTGCGGCTGCAACGGCATTTGCAAGGGCCAGATCACCGGCGCCATCGGCGCCCAGGGCCTCTCGACCCTCGACGACGTTCGGGCGGTGACCAAGGCGTCCGCCTCCTGCGGCAGCTGCACGCCGCTGGTGGAACAGCTGCTGAAACTGACCCTCGGCGACGGCTTCCAGGTCCAGACGGGGCCCAAGCCCGCCTGCAAGTGCACCCGCCACGACCACGGAGAGGTGCGGCGACGGATCGTGGCCGAACAGCTCAAGTCCATGCCCGCCGTCATGCAGGCGCTGGAGTGGACCACTCCCGACGGCTGTTCTTCCTGCCGCCCGGCGCTGAACTACTACCTGCTCTGCGCCTGGCCGACCGAATATCGAGACGACAAGCAGTCGCGCTACATCAACGAGCGGGTCCACGCCAACATCCAGAAGGACGGCACCTATTCCGTCGTGCCGCGGATGTGGGGCGGCATGACCACCCCGGACGAACTGCGGGCCATCGCCGACGTGGCCGACAAGTTCGCCATCCCCGCGGTCAAGGTCACAGGCGGTCAGCGCATCGACCTGCTGGGCGTCAAGAAGGACGACCTGCCGGCCGTCTGGGCCGACCTTAACGCCGCCGGCATGGTCAGCGGCCACGCCTACGCCAAGGGCCTGCGCACCGCGAAGACCTGTGTCGGCAGCGACTGGTGCCGCTTCGGCACCCAGGACTCCACGGGCTTGGGCATCCGGCTGGAGAAGTTCCTCTGGGGCTCCTGGACCCCGGCGAAGGTCAAGCTGGCGGTCAGCGGCTGCCCGCGCAACTGCGCCGAGGCGACCTGCAAGGACATCGGCGTGGTCTGCGTCGACAGCGGCTACGAGATCCACGTCGGCGGGGCGGCCGGCCTGCATATCCAGGGCACCCAGGTGCTGACCCGGGTGGCCACCGAGGAAGAAGCGATCTGGACCATCACCGCGGTGATGCAGCTGTACCGCGAGGATGGCTGGTATCTGGAGCGGATTTACAAATGGATGGCCCGGGTCGGGCTGGAGTTCATCCGTGAGCGGACGACCGACCCGGAGACCCGCCGGGCGCTCTACGACCGCTTCGTCATCTCGCAGCGCTCGGCCCGTATCGACCCCTGGGCCGAACGGGTCGCCGGCCGCCATGCCGAGGAGTTCACGCCCCTCAGCCGCCGCATGGAGTTCACGCCCGCATGACCCTGCCGATCAAACCGCCGGTGGTTCACTGGGTCGATGTCGGGGCGGTCACCGACATCCCCCGTCGCGGCGCCCGGCGCGTGCCCAGCCCCCAGGGCGACATCGCCATCTTCCGCACCGGGGACGGCGCGGTGTTCGCCCTGATGGACGCCTGTCCGCACAAGGGCGGGCCGCTCAGCCAGGGCATCGTCCATGGCAGCGCCGTGGCCTGCCCGCTGCACAACTGGACCATCGACCTGGCCACAGGGGAACCGACCGGCGCCGACCGGGGCAAGGGCTGCACGCCGGTGGTCCCGCTGGAGGTGCGCGAGGGTCGCCTGATGCTGGGTCTCTACGGGACCGGCGGCGATGGCTGACGGGTCGGGCGCGGCGACGATCCGGACCACCTGCCCCTATTGCGGAGTCGGCTGCGGCGTCTCCGGAGCGGCCGGCGAGAGCCGGACGCTGGCCGTGGCCGGTGACCGCGCCCATCCCGCCAACGCTGGCCGGCTGTGTTCCAAGGGCGCGGCCCTGGGCGCCACGGTCGGGCTGGAAGGCCGTCTGCTCAATCCGATGATCGGCGACCGCGAGGTCAGCTGGAAGCAGGCGACCGCGCTCGTGGCCCGCCGATTCCGCGAAACCATCGCCCGGCATGGCCCGGACTCGGTGGCCTTCTATGTTTCCGGACAGCTGCTGACCGAGGACTACTACGCCGCCAACAAGCTGATGAAGGGCTTCATCGGCTCGGGCAACATCGACACCAACAGCCGGCTCTGCATGGCCTCGGCCGTGGCGGCGCACAAGCAGGCTTTCGGCGCCGATCTGGTTCCCGGCTGTTACGAAGACCTCGACCTCGCCGACCTGGTGGTGTTCAGCGGCCATAATGCCGCCTGGACCCATCCGGTGCTGTTTCGGCGCATGGAAGCGGCCCGGGCGCGAGGCCAGAAGCACGTCGTCATCGACCCGCGCCGCACCGACACCGCCGAGGGCGCGGACCTGCACCTGCCGCTGGCCCCGCAGATGGACGTGCGGCTGTGGAACGGCCTGCTGGCCGACCTGATCCGGCGCGGGGCGATCGACCGGGCATACATCGACAGCCATGTGAACGGCTTCGCGGCGGTGGAGGCGGCGCTCGCGGAGGTCGACCAGTCGCCGACGGCCGTGGCCGCCGATTGCGGTCTTGCGCTCGCCGACCTGAACACTTTTTACGACCTGTTCGCCGCTACTTCGCGCACGGTCAGCCTGTTCTCCATGGGCGCCAACCAGTCGGCCCAGGGCGTGGCCAAGGGGTTGGCGATCCTCAACGTCCATCTGGCGACCGGCCGCATCGGCAAGCCCGGCGCCTGCCCGTTCTCGATCACCGGCCAGCCCAACGCCATGGGCGGCCGCGAGACCGGCGGCATGGCCAACACCCTGGCCGGCCACATGGACTTCGCTCCTGAGGACCGCGACCGCGTCGCCCGCTTCTGGGGCGCGCCGGACACCGCCCGCGCGCCGGGCCTGAAGGCCGTCGAGATGTTCGAGGCCATCCATGACGGGCGGATCAAGGCGGTCTGGATCATGGCCACCAACCCCGCCGTCAGCCTGCCCGACACCGGCAGGGTGCGCGAGGCGCTGGCCCGCTGCCCGTTCGTCGCCGTCTCCGACTGCGTCGCCGACGGCGACACCCTGCGCCACGCCCATGTGAAGCTGCCCGCCCTGGCCTGGGGCGAGAAAAACGGCACGGTGACCAATTCGGAGCGGTGCATCTCGCGCCAGCGGCCGCTGTTCGCCGCGCCGGCGCAGGCCAGGGCTGACTGGCGGATCATCGCCGACGTGGCCGCCGCCATGGGCTTCGCCGACGGCTTCTCCTGGCCCGACGCCTCGGCGGTGTTCCGCGAATGGACCCGGCTGACGGCCTACGAGAACGGCGGCCGGCTGTTGGACCTGTCCGGCCTGAAGGGTCTGAGCCGCCCGGCCTATGATGCCCTGGAGCCGGTTCAATGGCCGGTCCATGCGCCGGGAAGGGGGACGCCACGACTGTTCACCGACGGCCGCTTCCAGACCGCCGACGGACGGTCCCGCATGATCCCCGTGCGCGCTGCCGGCCCGGCCTCGGCCGTGGACGGGGTCTACCCGATGTCGCTCAACACCGGCCGCATCCGCGATCAGTGGCACACCATGACCCGCACCGGCCTGGCGCCGGACCTCTGCCGGCACGCGCCCGAACCGTTCGTCGAGATCCACCCGCGGGACGCCGCCCCGCTGGGCGTGACTGAGGGCGCCCTGGCTCGGGTGACCACCGCGCGGGGGGAATCGGTCGCGGTCGCCCGACTCACCGACCGTCAGCGGCGCGGCAGCCTGTTCCTGCCGATGCACTGGTCCGACGCCTTCGCCCCGGCCGGGCGGTCGAACGGACTGATCGCGCCCAACCTTGACCCGGTCTCCGGACAGCCCGAGTTCAAGCACACCCCGGCCCGCATCCGTCCCTGGCGCGAGACCTGGAAAGGCTTTCTGCTGACCGCCGAGCCGCTCGTTGCGGGGATGCCGGCGGAGGTCATCTGGCGGCGCATCCCGCAGACCGCCTGCCAGCAATACGAGATCGCCGGACGGGGGGACGAGGCCGAACGGGACGCTGTCCGCAAGCTCGCCGGCCGAGGCGCGCGGGGCGAGGCGCTGGTCTACGAGGACGCCCGCGCCGGGTCGATCCGGCTGGCCTGGGTGGCTGGTGACCGCCTGACCCGCGTGCTGTTCATGACCACATCCGGGACCCTGCCGCCGCGCGACTGGCTGATCGACCTGTTCGAAGCTCCCATGCCGCCGCAGGCCCGGGCGACCCTTCTCTTCGGCCGCCCGCCTGGCCCCGTTGTCGATGCCGGTCCGATGGTCTGCGTCTGCCTGAAGGTCGGCGCCCGGGCCATCGACGCCGCCATCGCCAGCGGAGCGGGGTCCCCTGACGCCATCGGCGCGGTTACCGGCGCCGGGACCAACTGCGGCTCCTGCCGGCCGGAACTGGCCAGGATGATCGCCGACAAACGGGAGCCCGCCCATGCTGTCTGAACCCGCCATCGGCCGCGTTCTACTCGTCGGCGCCGGGCCCGGTCCCGCCGACCTGATGACGGTCCGTGCGATGCGCGCCGTGCAGGGCGCCCAGGCGCTGCTCTATGACGCCCTGGTCGCCGACGAGGTCATCGCCCTGGCCCC
>JACRBD010000197.1 GCA_016234625.1 Caulobacterales bacterium
CAGGCCGCCTCCCGGGTGGTGCGGTCGAAGACCGCCTGTTGGAGGTCGCAGCCCTCCCAGTCGGCGAGCCAAGCCGGATCATCGCGGGTCTCCAGCAGGGCCTGGATGTATTCCGGCAGGGCGTCGAAACGGCCGTAGAACCCGCGCTTGCTGAGGTGTTCGCGGATGGCGGCCGGACCGCCGGCGGCCTCCAGCCGGGAGCGGATGCGCGCGGTCGGGATGGCGGGATCGCGGAGCTGGAACAGCAGCATCTGCGCCAGGGTGATGCCGCCGGCGGGCATGTGCCGGGTGTTGAGCGTGCGCAGGAAGGCGTCGGTGGTCCATTCCGGGAAAGCCTGCTCGTAGTCCGCGGTGATGGCGGCGGCGGCCGCCGGGGCGAGGGTGTAGAGGAGGTCGGCGCCCTCATAGCCGGTGCCTTCGGCGACCATGCTGTAGAAGCTGAGACGGTCGATCGTGATCGGCGAACCGCGGCGGTCGTCGGCTTCGCGATACTGCCCCGGCTCGTGGTTGGTGGGGAAGCCGCGGTTGTGCTCCTGGAACATGTGCGCGACCCGGTAGGGCGCGACGCCGAACAGGTCATGGCCCCACACCCCGTACTCGAGCAGCGCCAGACGCAGGGCGGCATGCTTGGCATGCAGGTAGGTCCCCCGGCGCCAGGCGTCCTGGGCCCCGCTGCGCCGCGCCAGCTCGCAGAAGGCGTTGTAGCCGTTGGAGCAGGACGTGTCGGTCCAGCGCCGGCCACCCTCGCTGCCGGCGGCTGACATCGCCGCCCAGTCCTGCTGGATCTCGAAAAGGGCTTCGATGCCGTGGATCCGCTCCCAGTTCTGCCGTACGACCTCCCAGGCCCCGGACAAGCGGGCGAGCTGGTAGATGCCCCACAGGCCGAGGCCGTTGCCCCATTCGCAGTCGGTGAAGCAGCCGGGGAAGTCGGTGATGTTACCGCCGGTGCGGCGGATGTTGGGCACCGTGTACGAGAGCAGGTAGCCGGCCTTGGTGGCGGGATCCACCCGCGGATGCCACAGCTGCGGCCTGGGCCTGCCGGCGTCGGCGGGGGTGCGGGCGAGGCTGCGGGCCAGCTCGGTGCCGGCGAAGGCCGAGTCATCAAGGCAGTCGAGCAGGATGTCGCGGGCGTTGGCCCGCAGCGCCCGGCTCGCGGCCTCGTCGAGGTTGGGCGCCAGGAAGGCGATTTCGTTGATCACCGCCGAGACGTCGGCGATGGAGCGGTCGGGACGCGTCCACAGGCCGGGGAACTCGCCGGGCAGGAGGCCGCGGGCGCCATCATGGCGTGGCGCCGCGTGCTGGGCGCGGATGGCGTCCCGCGCCGGCGAGGCGCCGGCGACCGCGAAGGGGGTGCGGCCGAGCACCGGCGGGATGGGCCGCTGGTAGTCGCAACTGTCCCGCCCGGCCACCGCCAGCAGCGGGCCGTGGCGGGTGGGGAAGCCGAGTTCGGTCGCCGCCGCCGGCAGCCGCACCGCCGGGGCAATGCGGGCGGCGAGCGCCAGGGCCGGGGGCAGCGGCGCCAGGTGCAGCGGCTTGGCGTCCCAGGCGTTGGCGAGGTCACGGTAGATGAAGCGCTGGTGGATCGCCAGGCTGCCGGCCGCCGCATCCAGCCGGAAATCCTCGTGGCAGTCGGTGATGAACCCGAGCACGGCCTTGGACCAGAAACGGCTGCGGGAGACCGCCTCACGCAGCTGGGGGAGGGTGGCGGTCGCGCTCGGCGTTAGGGCCTGCATGCCATAGGGGGTGACCAGCACCACCTCCCCGACCTGCTTTTCGTAGAGCACGATCAGGCTGGCACAGCGGTCGCGCGAGACCGGGAAGACCGGGGTGATGCGCTGCGGGCGCTGCATCGGCACGATCAGCAGCGGCACGTCCGGGAACAGCCGACTGCCCCAGAGCAGGATCCAGTTGTCGGCCAGCTCGCCGTCTCTCGCCCGGTCGTAGGCCGGCTGCTCCGGCGACAGGCGCTTCAGGGTCGGACCGCCCGCCAGGGGCAGCACCGCGAAGCGGTAGCCCGGCGTCTCGTTCAGGTCCAGGTGCAGCGCCCGGTCGGTGCTGGCGATCAGCAGGCCGGGGGTGGCGAGGCTGTAGCTCACCCGGAGGTCGACCGGTACCCCGGCGCCCCGGCCGAGGTATTCGCCGACCGAGGTCAGCCGGCTCTCCCAGTCGAGGGCGATCCATGTGCTGCGGATGACCGCCCCGGCTGCTTCGGGACCCCAGAAGGTCCCCCAGCCGTCGCCCCGGTAGGGCTGCGCCATCTGCGCCGGGTTGATCGTCCGCGGGGGGGCAAAGCCGATCGCCCAGCGGCGCTGTCCCAGGTTGGCTGGATGCGCTGCCAGATAGCCTTTTTCGAGAACCCCGAACTCGGGATAGTCCCAGTCGAGCAGGCCGTCGCTGCGTCCGCGGCCGCCGAAGCGGCCCGAGACCGGTCCGGAGGGGCCGCTACCGGGCTCGTAGCCCTGCTTCAGGAGTTCCGCCACCGGGATCTCCGCCGCCGCGTCCGCAGGGACGGTCGCCAGGGGCGGCGCCTCGACCACCTGGCCGTCCACCAGGCTGTCGACCGGGACCGCCTCTCCGGCTTGGGCGAGGCAGGTGCAGAGGCCCAGGCAGAGCCCGGCCACGGTGCGTCGGGTCAGCCTGGGAGGACAGCTCGACGGATCAGGCGCGGCGTGGGGCATGTGGTCTCCGGCAAGCGGTTCGCGGCGGACACAATAACAGCAGGGCGCTATTCCCATCCGCTATCTCTTGTCAGACTACAAACATAACTATTAATTGTCAACAAAAATCACTTTGGTTGCTCTGTAAAAAGCCAAATATCATCTTCCGCCGGGCGCAACGCACTTGATATTCTACCGCACCGCGTTAAACATAGCTATCTATGACCTCGACCCCCTGGTATCTCGGCTATGGACAGCGTCAGGCCTTGGCTTTGCTGATCCTGGCCTGTGGCCTCGCCACATCAGGGCTGGCCTGTCGCGCCACGCCAGCCCTGGCCGACGACGCGCCCGCGGCCCTCCTACCGCCGGAAGGCGGCCTGGCGGTTTTCAGTTCCGTTCGGGAGGTCGCCGTCGAACGGGCGGACGGGCTGTCGCCGTGGTCGGCCTCCCTCGAACTCACCACTCCTGGGACCTACCACCTGCACGGTCGCGCGCTGTTCGATCTTGCCGCGCCGCAGGCCGTCCCCTTCTACCGCCTGACCAAACCCATTCGCGCCTACGGCCGGCTCAACGGCCAGCAGCTGCCGCTGCCGCTGCCTGGCCTGTGGTACGAGGCTATCCCTGCGATCCCGGCGACACTATTCCGACAGGGGCGCAATGTGCTGGAGCTGGAATGGCCCGAGGAGGTGACCGCCGCCCACCTCGCCAAGCAGGGGCGGCTGGCGATCGCCCTGGCGGCGACCCTCGGCGTGGAGCCGGCCCTGGGCATCGAGAGCGGCCCGGTGCTGGGACAGGCGGGCAGTGACCACGCCACCCTGGCCTGCCGTACCAGCCGCCCCGCCCTGGTCGAACTGGTCATCAGTGGACAGCGCCTGCGTTCCGGGCCGGGACACCATCACGCTTTCCGGATCGGCGGTCTTCTTCCCGACACCGTCTATCCCTACGCGCTGACCGCCACCGATCCGACCGACGGCTCGCAGGTGGCCTGCCCGGAGCAGGCCCTGCGCACCTTCCCGGCCGGGCCCGCCGCCTACCGCTTCGTGGTCTTCGGCGACACCCAGGCCAATCCCGGGCCCTGGCGCCAGATCGCCCTGGCGGCCCTGGCGGAACGGCCGCTGTTCAGCGTCTTCGTCGGCGACCTCACCGACAACGGCCTGGAATCGGAGCGCTGGAACCGGGAGTTCTTCACCCCCGCCGCCGAACTGCTGGCCACGGTGCCCAGCTACGTGGTGCTCGGCAACCATGAGTACGGCTCGCCGCTGGTGCCGCGCCTCTTCCCGGCCCCGGACGGGCGGACGAACTGGCAGCAGCGCATCGGGCCGCTGACCCTGATCGGCATCGATGGGGGCGCGCGCGGCGGCTCCGCCTGGTCGGAGCCTGGCCCCGAGCGGACCTGGCTGGAGGACACGCTGGCTGCGCGCGGCGGGCTCCGCTTCCTGGTGACTCATTACCCGCCGCTGAGCTCCGGCCATCATTACAGACGTAGCCTCACCGCCCCGCCCGGCGATCTCGATGTCCCGACCCGTGTCGCGCGCGAGGCGTTGCTTCCGCTGCTGCGGCGGGCCGGGCTCGATGCGGTCCTCTGCGGGCACGAGCACTTTTACCAGCGTCTTGAGCCGGAGGGAGGTCCCAGCATCATCGTCACAGTCGCCGGCGCCCGGATGGGGCGGGCCACCGCCGAGGTCCCCGGCATCAAGGTGACCTCGGAGCGTTGGCATTACCTGCTGATGGAGGTGACCAGCGAACACTGCGTGATGACCGCCAAGGCGGTGGACGGCACGGTCCTCGACCGCCGGGAGTGGATGGTTCCCAACGTCACTGGAGCCGGGCCATGAGATTCCTGGTGATCGGAGACGTCCACGCCAACTTGACGGCACTCGGCGCAGTCCTCGTCGCGGTCGCCCATGATCAGGTGGTGTGCGTCGGCGATGTCATCGGCTACGGGCCCGAACCCCGCGCCTGCGTCGACCTGGTGACACGGGTGGCGCAGCGCGTGGTCTGCGGGAACCACGACGCGCATCTGGCTGGCAGCCTACCGCCGGAGAAAACGTGGAGTTCCGCCGGGCGCTGGGATCGATGGACTGCGGCCCAGCTTGAGGAGCGGCATCGCGCGATTATCGGGTCGTGGCCGGAGGTCGCCGTCTGCACCGATGGCAGCCGAACCTTCCAGATGCGCCACAATCTGCCCGGAACCGGGTATGCGACCACCGACGCCCCTACCCGGCTGGCTGAGGCACTGGCCGCCAGCCCGGCGGACGGCGTCGTCTTCGGCCATTCGCACGTCCCGTTCATCCACCGGATCGGCCGGCGCTGGGTGGCCAATACCGGGAGCGTCGGCCAGCCGCGCGACGGCGACCCGCGCGCGGCATGCCTGGTGATCGAGGACGGGGAACCGGTCATCCGGCGCGTGCCGTATGACATCGAAGCCACGGTCCGGGCCCTGGAGGACCTGCCTCTGGGCCCGTGCTACCGCGCCGCGTGGGCCACATGCTACCGGAGTGGCCTCGTCGACGGCCGGCGGCTGGCGCAGGCTGAGGCGGAGGATGGTGCGACCGGGTTTCCGGAGCCGGTTACCGCAAAAACGAGCCGCGTGTGATTCTGGAAGCCCTTCCTTCGTCTTCCGCCGTCGCTCAGGCGGCAGCCGACGTTTTCGCCCAGGTGGTGGCCGCCAAGCCGGATGCAGTCGTCTGCCTGCCCACCGGGGCGACACCGGAACCTCTGTACGCCGAGTTGGTCGAGCGCATCCGGGGAGGCCGACTCGATGTTTCCCGGGTCCGTTGGATCCAGCTCGACGAATGGCTAGGCCTGCCCGCCGGGCATCCGGCCACCTGCGCGACCTGGCTGGAGCATCGCTTCTTCCACTCCTTGACCCCGGCGGCTGGGCGGCGGCTGGACATCGCCAGCGACCCTGGCTGCGCCCAGGCTGAGGCGCTCCGCCTGGCCTCGGCCCTGAAGGCATGGGGCGGTCTGGACCTTGCCATTCTCGGGCTGGGGGCAAACGGTCACCTCGGACTCAACGAACCGGCCGCCGCCCTGTCCCGAGAGGTCCACGTCGAGATCTTGAGCGAGAGCTCGCGCCGGCACGGCATGCTCGCCGGGGTCGCCACGCCGCCGATATCAGGGATCACCCTGGGGATGGCCGACCTGCTCCAGGCGCACCTGGTGCTGCTGCTGGTGACCGGGGAGGGCAAACGGACCGTCCTCGACCGCCTCCTGACCTCCCCGGTGACCACCGCCCTGCCGGCCTCCCTGCTCCATCTCCACGCCAACTGCCGGCTCCTGACTGATCAGGCGGCCGGCCCAGCCAGACATCCCTGACCCCCCTCGAAGGAGACCAGCATGAAACGTCCCGTGAAGATCGTTATCATCGGTGCTGGCAGCATCAATTTCGGGGTGTGCATCCTCAACGACCTAGTCACCAGCCGCGAACTGGACAGCGAACTGGTCTCCGTCGTTCTGGTGGACATCCACGCCGAGAACCTGGCGAAGGCCTACCGCTATGCGCAACGCGCTGGCGCCTTCACCAACTCGCACATCCGATTCTCCTCGACCACCGACAGACGGCAGGCTCTGGCGGGGGCCGACTACGTGCTGATCTCGGTAGCCATCGATCGCTGGCGTTCGTGGGAGCAGGACTACCGCGTTGCCCGCGAACTGGGCATCAACCACATCCTGGGCGAGAACGGCGGCCCGGGTGCCCTGTTCCACGCCCTACGCAACTTCGAACTGGTCATCCCCATCTGTGGTGACATCGAACAGCTCTGTCCCGACGCATGGGTGTTCAACTTCACCAATCCGGAAGCGCGAATTCTCGCCGCCATCACCACCCTGACCCGGGTGAAGGCCATCGGCCTCTGCCACGGCTTCCACCGTCTGCACCATCTCATCGCCAAGCTGCTGGCCCGACCCCTCGACCATCTCGACATCCGCACCGCCGGTATGAACCATCTGTATTGGCTGCACCAAGTACAAGACCGGCAGGGCCACGACCTGCGCCCGGAGCTAGAACGGCGCATCGCCGCCGATCCGCAATGCCTGCCGCCGTTGGCCAGGTACCTGTTCCAGGTGTTCGGCGCCCTGTCCATGCCGGACGACCACCATATCGGCGAGTACGTCTCCTTCGCGCATGAGTTCGTCGAGCCCGGCTGGATCTACGGCGTCGAAGGGCTCGACCCACGCCGGGCGGTCGAGGAGGAGATCCTCGCCGGGTTCAAGGACATCTTCGAGGGCAAGGTTGCCCTGAACGCGGAGTCGGTCAGGGCCTCCACCGAACTGGCCATCCCCATCATCTGCGATATCGAGCTGGACCGCCACGTCCTACGCCCGGCGGTCAACCTCAGGAACACGACCGGCAGCATCGCCAACCTCCCCGAGGACGCGATCATCGAGGTCCCTGCCATGTGCGACGCCGCCGGCATCCACCCGCTCGCGATCGGCGCCCTGAGCGAGGTCGAGGCCGCCCTCATCCGTCCTCAGCTGAGCATCCAGAAGCTGCTCGTGGAGGCCTATCGCACCCGTGACCGCAGGATGCTCCTCCAGGCCCTGCTCCTGGATCCCACGGTGCAGAGCGCCAAGGCGGTGGAGCGGTTGCTCGACCACATGTTCCGTCTCCAGGCCGACCGACTGCCAGCCTTCCCGGCCGCGCTCGGTTGATCAGCCGGACGGGGCCAGGGAAGGCCGCCGCTCGAAAACGCCGCCGCCTTCCAGGTAGACCAGCCGGCCCGGCACCGCTACCACTGCCTGCCGGGGTGTGCCCCGCAGTTGGGCCAGGAACTGGGCCGCCGCCGCCTGCGCCAGATCGCGGCGCGGCAGGGCGATCGCCCACAGCGGTACCGCCAAGCTGGCTAGTACGGCGAGTTCGCCGGCTGCCGCCAGTTCAATGGTGTCTGGCACCCGGATCCCCAGCGAACGCAGCACCGCATGCGTCTTGAGCAAGATACCGCTGCTGGGGCAAATCACAGCATCCGGGGTCGGCCGGAGCCGCAGCAGCCCCTCAATCGCTCTGGCCACGGCCTCGCGCGAACCCTGGAACGACCCAGACACGACGCGTTCTTTCGCGATCCCACTCGCCATGCAGGCGTCGTGCAGCCCAGTTGCCGTAGGATGCCCGACATCTACGAGTGCCGCCGCCTGACGGCCATTGCGGCCCAGGGCAGCACAGAGTTCGCCGAACGCGGCGCGATAATCCACGGCGATCAGTGTCTCCTTTGGCTGGCCAGGCTGCTGCTCCAGCCAGATGCGCGGCTGATAGGGTGCCGCCGCTGGCACGGCCAGGGAGTCAGAGCCTGCCCCCGTGCCATAGGGCGGGAAGATGATGCACCCCTGGCTGCGCGAACTGGCGGTCAGCAGGCGCTGCAAGAAGGCCGAAGGGTCAGTCCATTCATAGAAGTATGGGCGCAGTTCGGCCCGGTTCTCAAGGAGGTGCCGGCTCATCTGCTCAATGGCGGAGCCCCATTCCGCGGAGGGGTAGGGGAAGACGAGGCCGACCTCGACCAGCTTTTCAGTCACGAAGGTGCCGCTCCCCTGCTGCTTCACGAGCCAACCGGAGGCGCACAGCTCAGAAATGGCCCGGCGGACCGTGGTGATGCTGGTGCAGTGCGCCTGGATGAGTTGCCGCTCTGTGGGGATGCGGTCGCCTGGGCGATAGCCTCCGGCGACGATCTCCGCCAACAGATGGTCTCGCAAGTGCTGATACCGGCATCCATGAGTGTGCGCAGCCATAGGCAGGGGATATCCTCCATGCCCGAACCTGCGTTCAAGTACACCTGGCGGCAGCGGCTAGGGCCCGGTCGTCAGATCCCAGAGCACAGATCGAGTTCGAGGCGCCGCGACAGCGTGGGCACGGCATGGCCGACCGTGTGGTGGCCGGACTCGACGAGTAGCGCTGCCGGCAGTCGGACGTACTGCAGCGCCTCAATGATCTATACAGCCGGCGAGAGCGATCAGGATGCCGTTGCCCTCGGCTCGTTCGTGCGATTCCTAGCAGCATCTCGACACTGCGGTCGAGAACGCGGTGTTCGCCAGCGTGGCCAAGCATCCTCAGCTGCGTCTCCTGGTGATCGCCGCCGACGTGTTCAATGACATTGATTCCAACAGTCGCCCCGGCAAAGAAGGGCTGGCCGTCTGGGCGCAGGATGACGGTCCCCTCCGCAGCCGGAACGCAAGACGATCGGCATCACGCAAGGTCCCGTCTGGGTGCAGCGAAAGATCGACAACTCACGGTCGCCTCGATGTGGGCACGAGCAAGCAGGGCTCTATTGCCGAGGTCAATGGGAATTTTTGTCAAAAACGGCACTTGGACGTGGCTCGCCTCCAATCCTGTTTTCCTCGTACGCCGGAGGCGCTCTTGAACCACAGCCGACATCAACTCATCCACATTGCCATCGTCGGAGGCTTCCTCGATGGGCAGAGCTTCGACTTCGCCACTCCGATGAACTGTCTGATCGGGGCCCGCGGCACGGGCAAGACCACCGTGCTGGAGTTCATCCGTTGGGCGATGGACGCCCTGCCCTCGGACCCGGCAGAGCGGCGGCGGATCGAGGACCTGGTATCACAAAATCTCAAGGGCGGGCGCGTGGATCTGACCGTTCGGACGAAGGACGATCTGACCTACGTCGTGTCGCGTAGTCCTGACGAGGACCCCATCGTCAAGACTGCCGAGGGCAAGGTTACCGACCTCTCGGTAAGCGGCGGCGGGATGTTCCGCATCAGCGTGTTCAGCCAGAACGAGGTGGAACAGATCGCCGATCGCACGCCATCACAGCTCGACCTGCTCGATCTGTTCGAGCCCGAGCGCATCGGCGAATTCGGCCGCCAGATGGAGACCGCCCGGCATCAGCTCGACCTGAATGCCTCGCACATGAAGCCGCTCCGCGAGCGCCTGGCGCAGTTGAGCGAGGAGATGAAGGGTGGCGACGCGGTTGAGGAACGCCTGCGCACCTTCGGCTCTGAGGGCGGAGATTCCGCCGACACCATCAATCAGGCCCATGCCTTGAAGGCGCTGCGCGACCGCGAGGCCCGGGCCCTGAAGAGCGCCAAGGATCTCGTCGGTGAAACCGGCAAGGGCGTCAAGGCTATGGTCGGCAGCATGGCCGCGCGCAGCCACCGCGTGGTCACCGATGAGATGCGGCAGGGACCGAACAGTGGGCCCATGGATGAACTGGCCTCCGAGTTGATCGATGCCGCCAACGCCATCGATCGTCACCTCAATGCGGCTTTGGGCCGGCTCAACGACAGCTGGCAGCGACTGTCGACCATCGATGGCCAGGTGGCCCAAACTCATCGGGAACAGGAGGTCGCCTTTCAGCAGTTGATGGGCAGCCACAAGGAGGCGCAGGAAAAGGCCTCGGAGCGCAGTCGACTGGAGAAGCTGCGTAACGAATTGCAGGCGAAGACAGCCGAACTGACGGAGGTCCAAGCACAGGTGAAAGCCCTGGAGGACGAGCGGCTGCGGGCGATGGACCACCTGTCCGAATTGCGCGACCAGCGCTTCGGTCTGCGCAAGGCCATCGCCAAGCGCATCAACGACCAGGTCGGACCGGCCATCCGAGTGATGGTGGCGCAGCATGGCGACAACGAGCGCTACCGCGAACTCGTGGAGTCCGCCCTGCGCGGCACCGGATGTCAGCCTGGCCCCACCGCCAAGAAGGTGGCCAACAGCATCGCTCCCCAGCGGTTGGCGGCCTGCATCCGCGACAAGGACCGGACGACGCTGCGCACGACCGCCTCGCTCAACGACAGCCAGATCTCGCGGCTGATGGACCAGTTCAGCGACGAAGAGCGGCTGGGTGCGCTGGAGGCGGTTGAGTTGGCGGATCGGCCAACCATCGAACTCAACGACAAGGGCAGCTACAAGGAAACCACGCACCTGTCGACCGGGCAGAAATGCACGGCGGTGCTGCCCATCCTGCTCATCAACAGCGACAGCCCGCTGCTCATCGATCAGCCGGAGGACAACCTCGACAACCGATTCGTCTTCGAGCACATCGTCCACAGCATCCGCAAGGTGAAGCTGGTGCGGCAGTTGGTCTTCGTCACCCACAACCCGAACATTCCGGTGCTGGGTGAATCCGAACGGGTGGTGGTGCTCGACTCGGATGGCGTGGCCGCCCGGGTCAGCAACGTCGGGTCGGTGGACCAGTGCAAGGCGGACATCGTCACCCTGCTTGAAGGCGGCGAGGACGCCTTTTCCCGGCGAGCGCAACGGTACGCGGCCCGATGAGTCCCGAGGCCACACTCAGCGACCTATGCCGCATCCTGCGTCCCGAGGGTGCAGGCGCCCACCCCTGGCGCGAACGCGAGCAGGTTGCGGGCCTGCTGCTCGCCAGGGTTGAGCGTGAGGGCCTGACCGCGGCGTCATTGGCCGCCATCGAGGCCATTGCTGCGGATCCCAAGTGGGAAGTGCGCGCCGTCCTGGCCGAACACCTCCTGGCCCTGCCCGAGGACCATCTCGCCCGCTTCGCCGGCCTGTTGGGGGAAGACGACAACCAGTTCGTGCAGGCTGCCGTCCAGCGCGCCCTGGATCGCCACCGCAAGGGTGTGCAGGCGCAGTTTCGCCGGCGACGGGGGATCCTCGACGTCCAAGACCAGTACGACCTGATCGCCCGTCAGCACGGCCAAGCAGTCGCCGACCGCGCCAGGCGGATGGCCGAGCGCCTGCACGACGTAACCTTGGGCGGTGCGGTCCATGAGCTGCGTGGGGTTCTGACGCCGCTGCTGTCCACCGCTGAAGTGCTACAGGCCCTGATTGTCAATCCCGTCCCTGACGCGAAGGCGCTGCGGCGGCAGGTCCCGCGCCTGGTCGATCGAGTCCACCTGATGCACGATCTGCTGGAAGATTTGCGGGACTTCTCCCAGGCGACACCGCGGGAGCGCACGCCAGAATTGCTGGCCGGACTGGTTGCCGAAGCCCTCAAGCTGGTGGAGGACTGGTTCGTGGCCCGGCATCTTGACCTGTCGCCTATCCGGTTCGAGATCACCGTACCCGACACCATCATCGTGCCGGTCTGCCGCCTCCCGATGCTCATGGCGATCCGCAACCTGCTGAAGAACGCCGTTGAGAGCCTGGCCATTGGGCCGACGACCTTCCGCGCCGGCCAGGTCCGGGTGCGGGCGGCCGTGGTCGAGGCTTGGGTCGTGTTGGAGATCGCCGACACGGGCGCTGGCCTGTCGGTCGATGAACTGGCCGAGATCGAAGAGTTCGTTCCTGGCCGCTGTTCGCGCAAAGCTCACGGCACCGGATTCGGCCTGCCGATCGCCTGCCGCAAGGTCCGCGACCACGGCGGCAACCTAGCCATCGCCAGCGCCCTGGACGAAGGCACCACCATCACCGTGACTCTGCCGCTATCGCCACCTCAGGATGACAGCCATGCCGACTGCTGCGCTCAAGCCCCCCGTTCCGAACGCGCTGGTCGTCGATGATGACGCCGACATCCTGGTCGAGGTGGGGGAGCGCCTGGAGGCCATTGGCCACCGCAGCACGGGCGTGAACAGCGTCGAGGAAGCCCGGGCCGCCTTGGGCCAAGGCGGCTGGGACTACCTGGTCCTGGATCTCGAAATCCCCATGAAGTTCGGGCGGCCCAACCGGGTCGAAAACGGCCTCGGCCTGCTGAGCGAGATCAACCAGAAGGACGGTCATCTGCCGGTGGTCGTGATCACCGCCCATGGCCATGAATCCAGCGATCTGGCCGCCGCCGTCATCAGTGCCGGCAAGCCCCTCGACTTCATCCGGAAACCCTTCCCCCGGCCCGGACACCAGCAACGCACCCTGGAAGACGCCGTGCGCAAAGCGGTCGAGGTCCAGGCTCGCCAGCGCGCCGGCGGACGGACCGCCCCGACCATCTTTGCCGATGGCGTCCTGCGCTTCAGTCCGGACCGAGTCGAACTGCTGGACGTGCCCATCTGTGGGAATGAGGACAGCGGCCTCATGCGGCGGATCCTCGATCAACTGCGTCTGAGCACGGGGCCGGACGGCTGGAAGGGCCACACCGCCGACGCCCTGGCGGACAAGGTCGGGGCCGCCGGTGGCGCCTCGGTGTCGAGCACGATCAAGGCCTGGCGCACCCGGGTCGTGGACCTGATGCACAAGCGCGCCAACCACACCCTGACCGAGACGAGCCTCATCCTCAGCGGCAGCGGTGGCTACCGCTTGGCTCGGGGCATCACGGTCGAAGAGGCCGCTTCTGGACCGGCGGTTGCCCCGCCCCCGGCCGTCCAGGCGACCCCGGTCCTTCCCGAAGGCGCCCGCTGGAACGAGCGGCAGGTGGCCATCGCCGCCCGCTTGGCCGGTGGGGCGACAGTGCGCCGCAAGGAACTGGAGGCCGAGTTCGGGGTCAGCGACAAGACCCTGAAGCGCGACCTCACCCTGATGAAGGCCAAAGGCCTGGCTGTGCCGCAGGGCAACGGCAGCGACCACACCTGGATGGCTGGCCCGGCATTGAAGGCCAAGGCCAAGAGCCCTTGATTTGCGGGGACATTTGCGGGGACACGCCATGTCCCCGCGGGGACATCGATCGCGGGGACATCTGCGGGGACAAGACCAGTGCCGCGACGAGGTCGCGGGGACATGCCGCCGGGGTCGATCACGCCACCTCCCGCAGAAGCCGCTGCACCATCAGTAGATGCGGCTCAGGCTCGCCCGCGAGGGCTTGCGTGAACTGATCGACCCATAGGCTCCCGCCGCATTGACGTTCTGGGGCCGGGCAGAGGTCCCGACAACACCACCTACACCGATCTGTGGAAGACCACCGTGCGGCTGAATGCGCTGCGCAACCCTGAGCGCCTGGTGCTGGCCACCGACACCCAGGAGGTGCGCTGGTTCGCCCGCGGAGCGGTGCAGTCGCCCACCGCCCCGCCCGATCTCGCCTACTCCGACCAGACCCTGCCCAACACCTGGAGCGGGGCGGTGCCCTGGGGCCGCCAGCCCAACATGGTCTACGGCCGCCACCGCGGCGGCAGCGACCTGCTGTTCGCCGACGGCCATGTGGCCTGGTCGCGCACCCTGCCTACCGACGTCTCCGCCAAGCAGGTGTTCGTGCGCCTGGAGGACATGCCGTAGCTGAACCGTGGCACGGGCGGGACGCC
>JACRBD010000204.1 GCA_016234625.1 Caulobacterales bacterium
AGCCGACGGGCAATGAACCGCAACTTCTCTTCCGCAACACAGGACGTCTTCCACATCGGCAAAGCTCCTCCCCGCCGACCAGGAGACTGTCACCCATGTGTCCGGTTCAATCTGTCACCTATGTGCCCGGTTCAGACCGCCGGGCCACCTCTCCCTCCGGGAGAGGAAGGGGTTTTGGCACACCCGCCCTGATGTCTTGAATGCCAGTTTTGCTCCGACGGGCGGCCTGCTCAAGGACCGCTTCGCGGCCGCGTAGCGGCGACCCCGAAGGGGTCGTCCTTGACCAGGACGACCGACCGGAGCGCATCATTCCATCAAGGCCAAAGGGCAGGCTTCATCAGATCCCACCCCACTTCCGTCATCCTCGCCCTTGTGGCGAGGACCCCTCGTTCCACCGCAGGGGCGGGGGCGGGGACATGGTCGGCAATCTAGCGCCGGCCCGGCCGATTGCGTAACGTTCGGGCCATGCCGTCCACGCCCGACATCCTCATCCGACAGGCCCGCCCGGACGATGCCGGCGCGCTCAAGGCGATCCTGCACGACACCTTCGAGAGCACCTGGCGGCCCCAGCTCACCACCGAGGCCGCGCGGGCGTTCGAGGGCGAGGACCGGCCGGCCGCCTATGTCGGCGAGCGGGGGCTGCTGTTCCTTGTGGCGGAGGTCGGCGGCGAGGTGGTCGGGTTCGTCGACTGGGACGGTGACTTCGTCAACGCCCTGCATGTGCTGTCCGGCCATGCCCGGACCGGCGTCGGGGGGCGGCTTATGGACCATGCGGAAGCGAGGATCGCGGAGGCGGGCTTCGCGACGGCCAGGTTGGAGACCGACACCTTCAACCTCCGCAGCCAGGCCTTCTACGCCGCACGGGGCTACCGCGAAGTGGACCGCTATCCCGACGAGGAATGGAACAGCGGCCTGACGACGATCCTGCTGGTGAAGCCGCTCGGCTAGCGGTGCTCAATCAGTCTGCTGGGGGGTCGAAATCGACGGCGCCAAACGCACCGACCCCCTTTTCTCGCTCGAACGCCGAACCTGCTGGCGCATCGAGGAATGGAATGATGTCCGGGTCGTAGTTTGCAATCGTATTGACGTCGTAGACGCCGCTATTTCGACTGTCAGCGAGATACTCATCGGTTTCGCCGCCCGCGAAGAACCGCCATCCACTGTCAATCGGATTGTCTGGATTTTCTCTGTAGCAGAAGGCGACCCGGCGTCCATCTACAGTGATGGTGTCGGGCGCGATGCAACCCCCGTAGCCGGAGACCAAAGGCCTGATTCTGTCGCCGGAAATCGCGTACACTTTGGCCATCTACACCCGCAGCGGCATCAGCACGTACTTCACCCCGGCATCCGTCGGATCCAGCACCAGCGTCGGACTGGCCGGATCAGCGAAGCGGAACTCGGCCGTCTCGCCGCCGATCTGGCCGGTGACGTCCAGCAGGTAACGGGCGTTGAAGCCGATTTCGAAGCTTTCACCCTCGTAGTCGACCTCGACCTCTTCCACCGCCTGGCCGGCTTCCATGTTGCGCACCGTCAGGGTGACCTTGCCGGACTCGATGGCCAGCTTCACCGAACGGCTCTTTTCCGCCGAGATGGTCGCCACCCGGTCCACCGCCTGGGCGAACAGGGCGTTGTCAACGGTCATGATCTTCTGGTTGTCGCGCGGAATGACCCGGACGTAGTCGGGGAAGGAGCCGTCGATGACCTTGGAGGTCAGGGCCGCCTGGCCGAACTCGAAGCGGACCTTCTGGGCGCTGACCTGGAAGTCGACACTCTCCCCGGCGTCCTCCAGCAGGCGGCGGGCCTCGTTGATGGTCTTGCGCGGGATGATCACCCCGGGCTGGCCGGCGGCGCCCTCGGGGGCCGGCATCTCGGCCAGGGCCAGGCGGTGGCCGTCGGTGGCCACGCAGCGCAGCCGCGCCTCGCCGTTCTCGACCACCGTGTGCACGTACAGGCCGTTGAGATAGTAGCGCGTCTCCTCGGTGGAGATGGCGAAGCGGGTCTTGTCGATCAGCCGGATCAGGTCGTTGGCGTCGACCGGGATGCGCGGCGACAGGCCGTCGGAGCTCATCACCGGAAAATCGCCCGCCGGCAGCACCGGCAGGTTGAACTTCGAGCGGCCGGCGGCGACCTGCAGCCGGGGGTCGTCGCCCGACAGGGTCAGGGAAACGTCCGAGCCTTCCGGCAGTTTGCGGACGATCTCGTAGAGGGTGTGGGCCGGCGCGGTGATCTGGCCGGGGATGTCGACCTGGGCCGCGCCGCCGTCGATGATCTCCATGTCCAGGTCGGTCGCGGAGAAGCCGACCCGCTCGCGCTCCGCGGTCAGCAGCACGTTCGACAGGATGGGGATGGTGTTGCGCCGCTCGACGACGCTCTGCACGTGGCCAAGGGCCTTCAGCAGCGCCGCCCGCTCGATCGTAAGCTTCATGTCTCGTCCGAAGTCCGGAAGGTGGCAGGCGAATCGTCCGGCCCCCTGCCGGTTCGCCTGTCAGGGGACTTGAGACATTAGCGGAAACAGCGCGCCAAGGAAGGGGGGCGTGGCCTTGCGCGAGGGGTTCAATCCAACCTTTTCTTCGTCATGGCCCGGCTTGTCCGGGCCATCCAAGCACTCAGACTTCCCAGACGGGGCGGCGGCACGGGCCACCGCTCTGCACGGCCCACACCGTGTTCATGGGTGGCCCGGACAAGCCGGGCCATGACGGATGGGTAGAAGCTACGCCTTCGTATCCACCGAACCGCCGGCGTTATCGCCCTCGCCGTCGGCGTAGGGGTTCTGGGCCGGCGTGGCGGGGGCCTCGGCGGCGGGGCCCTTGGCGGCGACTACTACCATGGCCGGACGCACCACCCGGCCGAACAGTTCGTAGCCGGGCTGCAGCACCTTGATCACCGCGCCGGGGGCCACGCCCTCGCCGGGCTGCTCCATCATCGCCTGGTGCAGGTGCGGGTCGAACTTGCCGCCCTTTTCCGGGCTCAGCTTCTTCAGGCCATTGCGCTCGAAGACCGAGGCCAGTTCCTTCTCGGTCATCTCCACCCCGACGACGAAGTTCTTGACCACCTGGTCGGCGAAGTCGCGCGGGGCATGGGTGGTGGCGGCCGACAGGTGGTCGGCCACGGCGAACAGGTCGCGGGCGAACTTCTGGATCGCGTAGGCGCGGGCATCGTTCATCTCGCGCTCGGCCCGGCGGCGGACATTGTCGGCCTCGGCGGCGTAGCGCAGGATCTGGTCCTTCAGGGCGGCGACCTCGACCTTGAGGGCCTCCACGTCGGCTTCGGCGGCTTCCTCGGCGGTTTCGATCTCCAGCTCGGGATCATGGCCGTTGGTCGCGGTGTCGTCGGTCATACTCGTCTATCCGTCCAGCATTCGGCCCAGGACCCTGGCGGTATAGTCCACCAGCGGGATGACCCGGGCATAGTTGAGGCGGGCCGGCCCGATCACGCCGATCGCGCCCAGCACCTTCTGTCGGCCCGTCATATAGGGCGCCGCGATCACGGCGGAACCCGAAAGCGAGAAAAG